>CAZJMM010000158.1:0-3413 GCA_964547155.1 uncultured Dehalococcoidaceae bacterium
CGGAGATGTGTATAAGAGACAGTGCTAAGCCTTAATGTTCGCCCGGTCGACAGCGTCGAGGCGGCAACTGATGCCGATATCGTCGTTACTACCACTTTTGCCACGGGTCCCGTTGTTGCTAAGAAGCACATCAAACCGGGCACTCATATTAATGCCATTGGTGCTGACGCCGAAGGTAAACAGGAGCTCGAGGGGGCGCTGACAAAAGCCTGTAAGATTATCGTTGATGATATTGAACAGGCTTCTCACTCTGGCGAAATCAATGTCCCGTTGCATAAAGGCGAATTAAAACAATCAGACATCTACTGCACGTTGGGTGAAGTCGCCGCTAATATGAAAAAGGGACGCGAGACGGACGAAGAGATAACTATGTTCGATTCGACCGGACTGGCTATTCAGGATATAGTTTGTGCTAAAATTGTATATGAGAAAGCTAAAGGGGAAAAGATACCCTCTTTCGAATTATTTTGATTCTTTTAGGTGGTTCAAAAAAATCAGTCAGAATAGATGGCTAACACTTGGGAGGCCAAAGAGGAATTGCCAGGGAGAGACGATTATTTAGTGAATCGCAGTTTTGACAGTGTGTGGAACGATTCTCCGGAAGCTAGATAAAGGGGCAATGTGTTTGATCTACTAATAAAAGAGGGGAAAATCATGGACGGCACGGGCAATCCCTGGTACTTTGGCGATGTAGCAGTTAAAGGCAATAAAATTGAAAAGATAGGATCTATAGATAGCAGCCTCGCACGGGAAGTCATTGATGCAAAAGGGCTTGTTGTTGCCCCTGGATTTGTAGAAATTCATAGCCACGCAGATTTTGTCCTTCCTCTTGATAAACATCCAAAAATTTTGGAACCTCTTGTCCGTCAGGGCGTGACCACAATTGTCACCGGAAATTGCGGTTATTCTCCAGCACCAATTAATCCTAAAACTATCGAGCTGTTAAAAATATATACTACTTTTCTCCAAGCTACGGACCTTTCTTGGGAATGGTCTGACATGAAAGGATACTTGGATTTTATTGAAAAGCAAGGTGTTGCTTACAATATGATACCGCTGGTGTCTCACGGGGCGATACGCATCGCTATAAAAGGTTTTGAAGGTGGTCCAGCTACCGACTCCGAAAAAAGGGAGATGGCAAAACTTGCTCGAGAAGCCATGGAGCAAGGAGTTTTCGGGCTTTCTTGTGGCTTAATTTATCCACCTGGTATGTATTCTGATACCGATGAATTGATTGCCATCTCTAAACCCCTAAAAGACTTCGGTGGAGTGTTCACTTCTCATGTTCGTGGTTCAAGTGAAACTTTGTTATCTGCAACTCGAGAAATCATTAGAGTGGGTGAACAGAATGAAATTGGTGTAGAACATTCTCATTTTGAAGCTTTTGGCAAGGAGCATTGGCAGAAGATTGACCTTGCACTCAGTCTTCATGACGAAGCTCGTGCCAGAGGCGTGGATATTACTTTTGATGTTATCCCCTATATAGCCGCTAATACCACACTTTTAGCTGTTCTCCCACCCTGGTCTCTTGAAGGGGGGGTAGATAAGCTTATTGAGCGGCTGGAGAATAAAAAGCTTAAGAGCCGCATAAATATCGATGTGGAAGAAACTGTCTCTGGCTGGCCGCCTTGGCTACCCGGGGCCTGGCCTCACAACCTTGTTAGAGCCACCGGATGGGAAAACATTGTTATTATCTCTGTGGGTAGCAAGGCTAACAAGCACCTTGAAGGAAAAAATCTCGTAGAAATTGGGAAGGGAAAAAAGAAGACACCTTTTGATGCCGCTGTAGATTTAATTATTGAAGAACAAGGGCAAGTTATGGCTTTGTATTTTGGAGTTTCTGGGGATATGAAAGGAGATGAATGGCTGAGGAAGATAATATCTCATCCTCGAGCTTCAATATGCACGGATGCTATAATCACTGGCAGAGGTCTCCCGCACCCAGCAACGTATGGTACTTTCCCAAAGGTGCTAGGCTACTTTTGCCGCGATTTAAGGCTTTTCACCATGGAAGAAGCTGTCAGAAAGATGACCTCTGCAAACCTGCAGAGGTTTGGAATAAGGGACAGAGGGCTAATAAGGGAAGAATGCTTCGCGGACATAACCATCTTTGACGAAACCATCGTTAGTGAAAAGGGTACATACTTGGACCCTGCTCATTTCCCCGAGGGAATTAAGTATGTTGTTATCAACGGGACTATAGTCCTGCAGAACAGTAAATACAACAGCAAGCTCTGCGGCTATGTCTTACGTAAACGGAGGTAGAAAAAGCTTATTAATCAATAGAAATCTGTATAACATCGTCATTCTAAGACTCAAAGATGATTGATAAAAGATGGCAGTCGTGGTATCTTTAGAACACTGCTCAGCATGAAGAAGAGCGATAGTGGCAATGCATACAAAGTATGACTGACAAAGGGGGTGGGAAATGCAGGTAACGCATTGGATACCTAACTGGTTAAACTAGGATAATCGAAAATTTCAACAGGAGGTTTAAGTGAAGAGTAAAAAACTATTATTTTTGGTGTTTAGTGTTTGTTTAATCTTGACAGTCGGAGTATTGCTCACAGCCGGATGCGCCCCGAAAGCTCCAGTAACAGGAGAACCAATAAAAATAGGTGCCCTCTTTGACTACACCGGTCCTGTGGCAGACCTGGGACCTAAATTCGAAGCCGGTCTTAAACTGGCATTGGAAGAGGCTAACTATGAGGTGGCTGGCAGACCAATAAAACTCATAATCGAAGACTCAGCCACTGATGTCACTGTCGCTCTTGATAAATTTAAAACATTAGTAGCCAGAGATAAAATCCAAATTTGTATTGGTCCCCTCATGGGTGATGCGCATCTGGCAATTGCACCCTATGCAGCCGAGAACAAAGTCGTCATTACCTCTTTGTTTAATGGGATGTACGAGTGCATACCGTATAACTGCTACGTAATCTACCCAACTACCTGTGATGCCCAGACTTACCCCTTCGGCAAATACTGCTATGAGAAACTAGGCTACAGGACCATGATTACGGCAGCTACTAATTATGCTGGCAAAATCGCCTATGCAATGGGCGTCGTCAGAGGCTTTGAGGATGCTGGCGGCACCGTCCTTCAGCAATTCTGGGCCCCTATCGGCTGTCCGGACTTCAGTCCTTATATAGGCGCCTTTAAGACAGCAGATGTTGTCCTCTATGCCTTTGAGGGTCCGGGACCGGTTAGCCGTTTCGTCTATCAGTATCATGCAGCTGGGTTGAAGATGCCAATGGTAACCATAACCCAGGACGGTGACTATACTCCAGAGGCTCTGGCAGAACTCGGTGATATAGCTCTGGGTATTCCAGGACAATCAAGCTATACTCCGGCGCTTGATACTCCAGAGAATAAGAAATTTGTAGAGGGCATTTTACCCAAGGTCAAAACGC
>CAZJMM010000159.1:0-3397 GCA_964547155.1 uncultured Dehalococcoidaceae bacterium
CGTTATTCCTTCGGTCTAATAGATGAAGCTGAGGCTGTAGAAAAAGCAGTGGTAGCTGTCTTAGAAGAAGATTATCGTACCTATGATATAATGGGGCCAGGTAAGACTCAGGTGGGGACAAAGGAAATGGGAGAGTTAATTGCTAAAAGAGTTGAGGAAGCTTGAGGAGAAATGACAGTGCCACAAGTTCAGCTTTATGATACTACTTTGCGAGATGGGGCTCAGCAAGAAGGCATATCCTTCTCTGTGGAAGATAAGTTAAAAATTGCCCGGAAGCTGGATGGACTGGGTATCCATTTTATTGAAGGTGGTTGGCCTGGATCTAACCCGAAAGATACTGAATTCTTTATTAGAGCCCGAGAGTTAAAGTTGACCAATTCGGTCTTGGTTGCCTTTGGTAGTACTAAACATCCTGATTCTAAAGTAGACAAAGATGCTAATCTTCAGGCTTTAGTAGACGCCAAGACTAAAGTGGTTACCATTGTGGGTAAAAGCTGGGACTTACATGTAACTCAAGTCCTCGAAACGACCTTAGCAAAGAATTTGGAAATGATTGCTGACTCTATAACTTATCTTAAGTCAAAAGGGTTCACTGTTTTCTTTGATGCTGAACACTTTTTTGATGGTTATAAAGCTAATCCTGAATATGCTGTGAAAGTTGTAAGTGCTGCAGCCAAGGCTGGCGTGGATTGCGTAGTCCTTTGTGATACAAACGGAGGTTCTCTACCTCAAGAGGTAGCTTCAGCTACTAAGGCAGTGCAACAAGTGATAGATATCTCCTTAGGTATTCATACTCACAATGATGCTGAACTTGCTGTTGCTAATTCTATAATGGCAGTCCAGGCTGGAGTTACTCAAGTGCAGGGGACAATTAATGGTTATGGTGAACGGTGTGGTAATGCTAACCTCTGCTCTATTATTCCAGCTCTTAAGCTTAAACTTGGCATCGAGTGCATTACTGATGAACAAATGAATAAGCTTACTGAGGTTTCCCATTATGTTGCTGAGATTGCCAATTTACCCCCAGACAGCCACCTTCCCTATGTAGGTACTAGTGCCTTTGCTCACAAGGCCGGTCTCCATGTTTCCGGGTTACTGAAGTGGGAAGAAAGTTATCATCATATCAATCCGGAACTGGTTGGGAGTCATCCTAAAGTGGTTGTTTCTGAATTGTCAGGTAAAGGAAACATTATCTACAAAGCGAAGGAACGGGGGTTAACTTTACCGGCTGATGAGAAAGAAATAAAGCGGATACTGGAGCAGATTAAATTGTTAGAAAGCCAAGGCTTTCAATATGAAGGTGCTGAAGCTTCCTTCGAGCTTTTATTGCGACGGGCTCGACCTGACTATCGTCCACCTTTTGAGCTGGTTGACTTTATGGTAGTGGTTGAAAGACATCGCCGTCCCTCCAGTGACCCGAATCAGGAGGAATTGTTATCTGAGGCTACCGTTAAAGTGAAGGTGAGCAATGAGGTGATGCATACTGCTGCCGAAGGCAATGGTCCGGTAAATGCTCTTGACCAAGCTCTTCGTAAAGCTTTGCTTCAGTTCTACCCCAGCGTAGCTACTATTAAACTTATTGATTACAAAGTTCGTATTCTGGAAGAGAGTTCTGGCACGGCTTCAATAGTACGAGTACTCATTGAATCTACTGACGGGCATGAACAGTGGCGAACTGTCGGTAGCTCTTCCAATATCATTGAGGCGAGTTGGTTAGCTTTAGCTGATAGTTTGGAATATTGGTTACTGAAACAAGCAGAAAAGGCAAGGGATTAGAAGCTGTGCCTTCAGGGTTACACCGGTTTACCTACCGGCATTATGTATAAAGGTTTGATTCCTTCCTCTAAATCCAGAACCTTGCTTACCTCTTCATCTTCAAAGGCACCTACCATTACCGTGGCTAATCCCAAAGCCACTGCCTGAAGATGGACATTTTGCCCCACATGTCCCACTTCCATGTGTACATAGCGCTCTCCCCGTTTGCCGTATCTATAGGAAGTCCTGGGATAAAGAGCACAAATGACGATGTCCACGGGGGCTGTAGCAATAAACCCTTGGTCAAGGGCAGCTTGCGCCAAATCGACTCTGAAGTCACCCTTTTTGTGGAGGCTCAATGAATGACTACCTACATCGTAGTGATATATACCAGCTTTTAAATCTTCTATCGTCCCTTTGCCAGCGAAGACGAACGTTTCTAAAGGATAAGTAGCCCCCGCGCTTGGTACCGTGCGACACCCGCTGCGCTCCGTTATTCCTTGGGCTGCCCATAGAATTTGTGATAATTGTTCCATTGTTAAAGGATTATTTTTATATCTTCTAACTGAACGGCGTCGGAAGATAGCTTCTTCTACTGACATTTTTCCTTTGGGATTCGGTGGCGGTAATTTAATTGACATTATTGCCATAGATTTTGACTTTGTTCCGTTTTATTTATCTCCGCAATCAGGACAAGCTTGATTTCTCTTTAACAAGACCTCGTTGAATTTACAGCTAAGCCCATCAAAGATTAAAAGTCGGTTGGTCAGCAATTGTCCAATGCCGACAACGTATTTTATCGCCTCGGTCGCCTGGATGGAGCCGATGATTGCTGGAGTCACCCCTATCACCGGAACGGTAGGCGAAGGTGGGGCGCTTGGGAAAAGACACCTTAAGCAAGCAGTCTTTTTAGGAATTATGGTTGTTACCATACCATTAAAACCGTTAATGGCGCCGTGGAAAAAGGGAATGTTCTTGATGACAGCCGCTTTATTCAGAATATAGCGAGTGGGGAAATTGTCCAAAGCGTCGAGTATTAGTTCTGCATTTCCTATGAAATCAATAACATTAGCTTCGGTGATAGTTTCAGTTATTATTTCCACCTTAACATTGGGGTTCAAGCACTCCAACTTTGTTTTGGCTGCTTTAGTCTTTGGTTTACCTATATCTTCATACCAATGCAAAATCTGCCTATTCAGGTTGCTCAATTCCACCACATCGTTATCAACGATGCGTAAACTGCCAACACCGGCGGCTGCTAGATAGATGGCTATAGCTGAACCTAAACCACCGGCACCGGCAATGAAGACAGTGCTCTGTTTCAATTTCTCTTGCCCAGCTTCACCGAAGCCTTCCAGCATCATTTGCCTTTGATATCTTTCTAGTTCTTCTTTACTCAACACTTGACTTATCCTTAATGCGCTATGGTTTAAATAAAGGTTACCGGACAGTCTATGATGTTATAATCCATTTGGGAGTGAACTGTTTAACCCTTGATAACCCCGAGGGGTGATGCCATAGCTATTTTTCTGGAGATGCCGGCTTGATGAGCTACTTCTACTACGTGGCTCACATCTTTATAAGCCTCGGAGGCTTCTTCAGCTAATGATGCCATGCTGCCAGCTTTTACCAAGATGCCTCT
>CAZJMM010000160.1:0-3365 GCA_964547155.1 uncultured Dehalococcoidaceae bacterium
CTACAAAGGTTAGGTAAGGACAATCAGATAGACCCTCACATTCTTTTCTTTCACCTGAAAGGCGCCAGGGACATTCTAATAGTAAACCCTCCTTTTATGTCCCGCTTTCATCTTGCCCATGTAGCCCTTGCTGGCAACAGAAGGAGTGTTACCGTCAAATGTCAGAAATTCTTCTCGCTGCGCGACCATATGCCTATGTTCTCTGCCATGAATAAACAAGCTCTTACCCACTATCTCCAGCAGCAATATGAACTAAGCAAATAAGAGGTTATTTAGGAACTTAACTGTCATTGCGAGCGAAGCGTGGCAATCTCATGAGATTGCTTCGTCACTTCGTTCCTCGCAATGACAAAGGGCGAATTACTAAACACTCTCGAATGCCGGGCACTACTTGAAAAAAGACACCGAGTGATTTATTCTCTCCAGAGAACCTAAAGCGTAAGATTTCCTACGAGGGTTGTCGAAAGGCTCAATGAGGGAACAACAGGCACCTGAAAGCAAATTCTCGCTGAAATTGGTTGCCGGCATATTTGTTGGTTTATTCTTTGGTGTTGCTCTATATCTTAGGATTGCTCTCCCTTACGACCAAGTATTTGTTGGCGACTGGATAAAATTCACTGGTGTTGATGCCTACTATCACATACGCTTGATAGACAACCTGCTTCATCATTTTCCCCAGCATATTACCTTTGACCCGTATACATTCTATCCCCATGGTAGTGGAGTTGCATGGCCCCCCTTCTTTGACTGGCTTCTTGGTGGCATAATCTGGCTCATCGGCTTGGGTTCACCAAGCCAGCATACCATTGATGTTGTTGGTGTCTATTTTCCAGCGATACTCGGTGCCCTGACTGTGATTCTTGTCTATTTTATTGGCAAAACGCTGTTCAACCGCTGGGCTGGTGTGCTTGCCGCTGGCTTAATAGCTTTGTTGCCTGGCGAATTCTTGAGCAGGTCAATCCTTGGCTTTACAGACCACCACGTGGCTGAAGCGTTATTTACTACTGTGGCCATGCTTTTCCTGATTCTGGCAATAAAAACTGCCAAGCAGAGGCAGCTGAATCTCGGCCACCTGAAACGCAGAGACTGGTCAGTTGTAGCCAGACCGCTAATTTATACTCTCCTTGCCGGTATTTTTTTTGGCATTTACTTGCTCACCTGGGTAGGCGGACTTCTCTTCATTTTTCTCATCTTTGCCTATTTCATAATCCAGTCCATTATTGAGCACTTGAGGGGTCAGTCAACTGATTATTTGAGCTTTGTTAGCGTACCATTATTTCTAATCTGCGCAGCCATCGGCCTACCTTTCCTGCCTGAAACATGGCTCAGTCCAATGTATCTGCCGTCTTTTGCTGTCGCCACGCTGACGCCACTTATTTTGGCTATCCTTTCCCGGGTAATGGCAAGTCGAGAGCTTAAAGTTGCCTATTACCCCTTAACCTTGGTTGGGCTTGGTTTAGCCGGGTTAGCAATTTTCTATGCAATAGAGCCTTCCCTTTTCAAATCAATGGTCGGGCAATTCGGGATTTTCACTCCTGCCGGTGCTGCCCTGACCATCATGGAAGTCCAGCCTCTGCTCCTTCCCGACGGCAATTTTTCCTTTTCTATAGCCTGGAATTATTTCCGTACTAGCTTCTTCTTCAGCCTTATATCTTTAGGTATACTGATCTATTTTATTGTTAAGCGGGGTGAGGCTGATAAGGCATTGTTCATAGTCTGGAGCTTGGTGATGCTGGCAGCCACCTTAGGGCAGCGTCGTTTTGCCTATTACCTGGCTGTCAATGTGGCTCTGCTCACTGCTTATTTCTCTTGGCAAATCCTCCGATTAACTCGTTTTAGAGAGGAAGTGCCCGAACCTGCAGTCCAATTGGAGAAGGTGGATAAGAAAAAAGCCAGGCTGAAAAAGCCTCAGAAGAGTGGGCTTCGTTTTACCAGGACTCGGATGGAAATGGCTTTTGGGGTGATAATCGTCTTTTTCTTGGTCTTTTTCCCAAACTTCAGTCCCGCAATTAATACTGCTAAAGCAGCACGCTTTGCTCCAAGTGATACTTGGTGTCAGTCCCTTTTCTGGCTAAAAGATAATACTCCCGACCCCTTTGGCAACCCCGATTTTTATTATGTGCTCTATGAGCCACCCCCGCGTGGGGAAAACTATAAGTATCCTCAATCGGCTTATGGTGTGATGGCGTGGTGGGACTACGGTCACTGGATAACCCGCATTGCCCATCGAATACCAATTTCCAATCCCTTTCAGCAGGGCGCTTCAGTGGCGGGGCAATTTTTCACTGCTCAGGACGAAACCTTGGGCAGCAAGATAATGGATGAACTTGGAGCAAGGTATGTAATAATTGACAATGACACAGCCACAATTAAGTTTCATGCTACAGCGACCTTTGCCGGCAGTAGCCCGGAGAAATTTCGTGATGTTTACTATCAGCGTCAGGAAGGCAGGTTGACCCGGGTTATTGTCTTCTACCCCGAATATTATAGTTCTTTAGCTGTCAGGCTCTACAATTTCGATGGCAAGGCAGTTACTCCCCGAGATATCGGGGTAATTTCCTATGAAGAAAAAATTGACCCTCAAGGAATGCACTACAAAGAAATCACCAGTGCGCAGCCTTTTTCTACCTATGAGGAAGCCGTTTCCTATGTCTCAAAACAAGAATCAGGTAATTACAGAATAGTGGGTGCGAACCCCTTTATTAGCCCGGTACCTTTGGACGAAGTAAAACACTATAAACTCATTTACCAGTCCGATGCTTCTGCGGAGCAACCGGGTGTCGGCATGGTTCCAGTGATAAAAATCTTTGAATATGTGAAATGAAGTGTCTTATCCTGGCTGGAGGCTTCGGCACCAGGCTTTATCCTCTGACCATTAATAAAGCCAAAGCCTTGCTGGAATATAAAAGGAAGCCGCTTCTAACCCATATTGTAGATAAGGTACCACAAGGTATAGATATCCTTGTTTCTATCAACAGGAAATTTGAAGTTGATTTCCGTAGCTGGCAAAAGAATATTGATAGACAGGTAGAAATCTGTGTTGAAGATGTCTGGACTGAGGAGCAAAGGAAGGGGGCTGTTGGCTCGTTAAATTTCTGGGTTCAAAGTAAAACCATCAATGAAGACCTACTCGTCGTTGCTGGTGACAATTACTTTGAATTTGACCTGTCTCAATTCATTGCTGCTTACGACGGCAAAAATACATTGGTAGCCGTCTATAATATTGGTGATAGGAGTAAAGCCAGCCAGTTTGGCGTCGTCTGTTTGAAAGGGAACAAGGTTGTCGAGTTTCAGGAAAAACCAGCCGAACCTAAATCCAGCCTTATTGCCACCGCTATCTATATTTTCCCTCCACGCGTATTTCC
>CAZJMM010000161.1:0-3313 GCA_964547155.1 uncultured Dehalococcoidaceae bacterium
CAGGTACGGACGCCTGGTCAAACGCTGACCAAGAGTCAAAATCCAGTCCTCTCTGTCCCCTATGTAAAGATGCTGGATTCCTTTATCCGCGTCTCGCCAACGGACGCCCCGACTTTAGCCGAGCTATCCCGTGCCAATGTCAGCACGATAAACTACAACAAGGAAAATTTGCTTATCTTGAGCATTACAGTAATTTAGGCTCCCTGTCTCACCTAACCTTTGAAACTATCCTACCTAAAGGGAAAAAAGGAGGCGCCCAGTCTCAACAACGCTTTGCTAAAGCTTATGAAGCCGCTAAGACATTCGCTACCAACCCTCAAGGCTGGCTTGTCCTCTACGGTCCCAGTGGTTGTGGTAAAACACATTTGGCATGCGCTATTGCCAATTATCGTTTAAACATAGGCCAGCCTGCCTTCTATATAGGAACCAGTGACCTTCTCGACCACCTCCGTTCAACTTTTACTTCTACCAGCGATACCTCTTACGACGAACTTTTTATGAAGCTTAAAAACACTCCCTTGCTTATCCTCGATGACCTACGCCTATCCAATACGACTCCCTGGGCAAAAGAGAAAGTAGAACAACTCTTCGACCACCGCTTCAATCTCAGACTGCCTACCGTGATCACTACTGATGTGCCTATAGATGAATTCGAAGAGAGAGTACGAAACCGGTTAACCGAGCCTGACTTTTGCCAAATCGTGGTAGTAGAAGAAAGACCATCTTCAGACCTTGAACACCTGGGAAGCCTCGAATTACAGCTTCTGCGCCAGATGACTTTTGATAATTTTGACCGTAAACGTCTTAATTTGCCCTTAGAGCAGCGTCAAAATTTGGAGCAGGCTTTCCGTCTGGCTCTTGGCTTTGCCCAATCTCCCCAAGGCTGGCTCGTTCTCCAGGGCGTCAATGGCTGTGGCAAGACTCATCTGGCAGCGGCTATCGCCAATTACCGACTTCAAGAGGGTAAGCCTGTCTCCTTTATTGTCATCCCCGACTTCCTTGACCATCTACGCTCAGCTTTCAGTCCAGAAAGCAAAGTCTCTTACGACGAACTTTTCGAAAAAACTAAGAAGGCTCCTCTGCTCATTCTGGACGATTTTGGAGAACAATCCACTACTCCCTGGGCTAACGAAAAACTCTATCAGTTAATTAATTATCGATATAACGCTCGCCTTCCCACCGTCATCACCACCTGCTTTTCCTTGGATGAAATTGAAAACCGTATCAGCTCCCGGCTGATAGACCCTCGCCTTAGTCTTGTTTTTAATATCAGAGCCCCTGACTACCGCGGTGACCTAAAACCCAGCCAGATCATAAAGCCATCGGGGCGGTACCCGAAACGCCGCTGACCTCTGAAGAGGGATGCTCCTTGCAACCAAAAACCTTTCTTGCTACAATGACGTAGTTTTTGGAAAGAGCTAAAAGATGGTAAACCTGCCAGTGCTAGTCCTTAACCAGGGCTACGAACCTCTAAATATCTCCCGAGTGCGCCGAGCTATGGTATTACTTTTCCGCGGCAAAGCTGAAGCCTTAGAGAATGGTTTAGGAGTCCTACATTCCGTTGACGATATCTTTCCGGTGCCTTCGGTTATCCGTCTTGTCTATCCTGTTAAACGACCCCATCTCCAGCGGAAATTAACCAAGGTTGAAGTCTTTAACCGTGACCATTATACTTGCCAATACTGTGGGCGAGAGACCAGAGAACTCACCTTAGACCACGTCACCCCCCGCCGTCGAGGAGGGAAGCATGTCTGGGAAAATGTGGTTAGCGCCTGCATACCTTGCAATCGACGTAAAGCTGGGCGAACTCCTCCAGAAGCGGGCATGAGACTCCGTAACCAACCCCACCCTCCCCGAGATGGCAGCTTTTACATTCCCTACCACCAACTCCGCCTCCACACCGAATGGCAAAAATACCTGCCCCAATAAGATTTCAAAAAATGACTTATTTCTTCGCTGGCTTGCCTTTTTGCTCTTTGTCTTGTTCACTCTTTTCCCAGCTTAACTGGCTTAAGGGAAACTCCACTGTGACCTGATTAGTCAACTCCACCAACACCGTTTCTTTCAAGGGATTACTACTGACCACTTTAGCCTCGCCTAAGGGTGTAGTCACTTGTTGCCCATTTTTAGGCAATTGCTCTTTCATAGCTCGATATTGCTCACTTTCATAACCCAAGCAACACAGAAGACGACCACAAATACCTGAAATCTTCATAGGGCTTAAAGATAACTCCTGCTCCTTTGCCATCCTGATGGAGACCGGAGTAAATTCATCAAGGAAAGTCAGGCAACATAAAGGACGACCGCATCTCCCCATTCCTCCAATGAGTTTAGCTTCATCCCTGGCTCCCACTTGTTTCAGCTCAACTCGAGCCTTGAGAGCCCGACTCAATCTCTTCACTATCTCTCGAAAATCTACCCTTTTTTCAGCAATAAAAAAAATGGTCAAATGTCTGCCACCCAGATTAGACTGGGCAGATATCGGTTTCATTGATAAGTTAAGTTCATCAATTATCTCCTTGCATTTCCTTAGAGCTTCTATTTCCCTTTCTCGAGACTTGTGAAATCGCTCTATATCTTCCGTTTGAGCTTTACGTAATACTGGCTTCAGAGTCTCCTTACTTTCGCTGCGCCAGCCTTGGTCAGGAGAAATAACCACTCTCCCCAGTTCCAAACCATGGCTGGTCTTGACCACTACCAGGTCATTGACTTTTAGAGGTATACTTCCAGCATCGAAGTAATAGACCCTGCCAGCTTGCTTAAAACGGACACCTACTACTTCAGGCATTCCTGTTCCATCCTCAATTTAGCTATTCGCGGTAATTCCAACATCAGCGCCTCCACAGCCAGTCTGATATTAACATTCTGCCGAATTTGCCACAGCAGCTTCTCCAGCTTAATTGCAAAATCTCTAATCTGGGCTAAAGTGAGTTGTTCCGAGATCTCTTTCATAACTGACAAATAATCCACATTCATCACCGCCTCCCCGCAACCACTCTTAATCAGCAGCAGGTCTCGCCACCAAGCAATCCAAGCCTCTACTTTTTCTTCCCCGGAACGCCGCTCATTATCAAAAAGTTTAGCTAACTCCGTGGCATAATGAAAACGCTCTTCCCAACTACCTACCAACAGAGAAATCAACTCGTCCATAACATGCTCCCGTTCCTTCACCCAATTGCTATCCTTTAGTGCCTCTAATGCCCAGCCCAAGCAACCCTTACTAAGCCGAGCCAGAAGGTCAGCCTTGTCAGGAGCAGCCCCATAAACACTGTCTCTTATACACATCTCCGAGCCCACGAGACCGTACTAGATC
>CAZJMM010000162.1:0-3292 GCA_964547155.1 uncultured Dehalococcoidaceae bacterium
CCAATAGCTATTGGAGCACCTTTCTTGCCCAAACTACAGACTTCTTCACATTGAGTCTCCTGAGGACAGACACGTCCGCAAATTCCCGGAAGGGCATTCTTACTTTTAAGAATTCGCACTGCCTCTTCCATATCGCCTTCACGCACTGCCTTGATAAACTCAGGGATATCCACGTTTACGGGACAACCTTCAATACAGGCACGCTTGGGACACTGGATACAACGGCTGGCTTCCTGAGCTGCCATCTCATCAGTATAACCGAGAGCTACCTCATTGAAATTCTTGCCCCGAGCCTTTGGGTCTTGCCTCGGCATGGGCACACGATTCAAATTGAGTTTCGGTTTAGGCTTTTCTTCCAATCTTAACCCCCGAAACTAAACTTTCTGGCAATGGCAGGTTTGCCAGAGTTGGAAAGAATGTTTCTCTTCAGCAAGGTATATCTGCTGCCGACTGAAAAGTAGGTCCCAATCAACCTCATGTCCATCAAATTCAGGACCATTAACACAGGCAAACTTGGTCACACCACCTACCGAAACGCGGCAACAACCGCACATCCCGGTACCATCAACCATAATTGAGTTCAGACTGACAATAGTCTTAACACCAAAAGGCTTCGTGGTCAGGGAACAAAACTTCATCATCACTGCTGGACCAATAGCGATGACTCGAACATTTTTTTCGCCTCTTTCCAGTACTTCCTTCAATGGCTCAGTAACCACCCCTTTGCGAGCATAAGAACCGTCGTCCGTGGTAACTATCAACTCATCACTTACCTTTCTTAACTGCGCTTCCCAGAATAGTAAATCCTTGCTTCTGGCACCCATTATGGAGATAATCTTGTTCCCGGCTTGTCTCAGGGCTCTGGCTATGGGGAATATAGGAGCCACACCGACACCACCACCAACGCAGACTACAGTGCCGAACTTTTCGATATGAGAAGGCAGACCCAAAGGCCCCACCACATCCGAAATATAATCGCCAGCTTTATGAGCAGCAAGTTTGGCTGTAGAAGTACCTACTTCCATTGCCACAAGAGTCACACTGCCTTCCTTGCTATCCCAATCAGCTAAAGTGAGCGGAATGCGCTCACCCACTTCATCAACCCTAACAATCACAAATTGCCCGGGCAAAGCCTTTTTGGCTATCTCTGGTGCTCCAACTTTCAGCCAGTGAATGTTTGGGGCAAGCGGCTCTTTAGCCAGAATTTTGTACATATAGATTCATTTCTACACTTTTTGTAGTTTCACAGCACATACCTTGAACTCAGGAATCTTACTCACCGGATCAAGAGCTGGGTTGGTAAGAATGTTTGCCGCACTCTCAGCAAAATGGAAGTGCATATAAACCACTCCCGGCGGGCATGCCTCAGTTACTTTGGCTTTCGTAGTTACTTGCCCTCGCCGTGAAATGACCCTAACCTGTTCACCATCACCAATTTTGAGTTTTTTGGCATCAGTAGGACTCATTTCTACTGAACCCTCAGGCTCAAGAGTATTCAGTCCTAATACTTTCCTGGTCATGGTTGCCGTGTGGTAATGATAAAGGCTGCGCCCGGTGGTCAGTATGAAGGGATATTCTTTATCTGGCAACTCTGCCGGCGGCTTATACCTGAGCGGCATAAACCTGCCTTTGCCTCGAACAAAAGTGCCTATATGCAAAATCGGTGTCCCCAAACTTTCTTCATCAGGACAAGGCCAGCAAAGACACACTTTCTCCAATCGTTGGTAATTGACACCACCATAGCTGGGAGTAAGCTTAGCGATTTCCTGCATAATCTCTGAGGGATGATTGAAGTCAAACCCCTTCACTCCCATCCTTTTGGCTATTTCAGAAATAATCAACCAGTCGGGCTTAGCGATTCCCACTGGCTCAATAGCCTTCCTTACACGCTGTATCCGTCGTTCCGTATTGGTAAAAGTCCCGTCCTTTTCCGCAAAACTGGCTGCCGGCAAGACAACATGAGCTAATCGAGCGCTTTCGGTAAGAAAGATGTCCTGCGCAACCAAGAACTCTAATTTCTGCAAAGCCTCGGCAGCATGGTTGGCATCGGCTTCGCTAAGTACCGGGTTTTCACCAATAAGATATACAGCCTTTATATCTCCTCTGTTAGCAGCCTCTAACATCTCAGGTAAAGTTAATCCAGGAGTTAGGCTTAGCTCTGCTCCCCAGGCTGCCTCAAACTTCTTCTGGATATCAGGATTGTCAACTCTTTGGTAGCCAGTATAAACATTAGGCAACGCTCCCATGTCACAGGCACCCTGGACGTTGTTTTGTCCTCTGAGAGGATTAACTCCAGAAGAAGGTTTACCAATATTTCCGGTAAGCATAGCCAAGTTAGCAACAGCCAGGACATTGTCCGTACCATGGCTATGCTGGGTAATACCCATAGCATAGACAATGGTGGCTGGTTTCTGAGTGGCATAAAGTCGCGCTGCCTCTTGTATCTTAACCTTGGGCACATTGGTAACCTTTTCCACAAAATCCAAATCGAAGTCCTTTAAAGACTCTTTAAAAGCATCAAAGTTCTCACAGCGCTCCTCTACAAAAGCCAGGTCTGCCAGCCCTTCATCCATAATCACCCGCATTATGCCCATCAACAGAGCCACATCACTACCGGGCAAGTGCTGTAACCAGACATCTGCCCACTTGCACAACTTAATTTCGCGAGGGTTAGCCACGATTAGCTTGGCTCCACTGCTTATGGCTCGCTTTATCTCTAAGGCAATAACCGGATGTCCGGAAGGGGTGTTGCTGCCGATAACAAAAACACAGGCAGCATCGCCAATCTCGCCTATAGGATTAGTCATAGCCCCACTGCCAAAAGCCTGGGCTAAACCAGCCACTGAAGGAGCATGGCACAAACGGGCACAATGGTCTACATTATTGGTGCCCATAACAGCCCGGGCAAATTTCTGAGCCAGATAATTTTCCTCGTTGGTGATTTTGGCTGAAGAGACGAGCGCAAACTGGTTTCCTTTGTACTGCTGAAACTTTTCGGCTATTAGGTCTAAGGTTTTATCCCAGCTTACTTCCACAAACTTGCCGTCTTGCTTGATTAGCGGAGTAGTCAGCCGTTCTGGGTGATGCACAAACTCGGCAATGCCAAAACGTCCCTTGACACAAGCTTGCCCCTTGTTAGCTATACCTTCTAATACTGGCACAGAGCTAATAATCTTTTCCTTCTTTATCTCCAGATTCAACTGGCAGCCCACTCCACAGTAAGGACAGGTGGTAGTAACCCTGTCTCTTATACACATCTCCGAGCCCACGAGACCGTACTAGCTCTCGTATG
>CAZJMM010000163.1:0-3282 GCA_964547155.1 uncultured Dehalococcoidaceae bacterium
TATTAGAGCAATTTAGCCAGCTTTTACAGAAATATGAAAATGAAGTCAAGGCTACTGTAAAAACTGGAGAGTTACCTGAAGCAAAGCCTATTCCTGAAGCACAAAGACTGGCACCGCCGAAAGAAAGGCCTCCCTTGACCTGCAATTATACTTCAAAGAACCTTGTCAGGACTGTTGTAGGTAATTGGCGGAAGACGGAAGAGAAAGTGGCACCACCATCCACTGAGGAAGAGGCTGCTGAGATAGACATTTCGTTAGTCACGGTCTGGGCAAGGGACATTTACAATGAATGGGAAATCTTTGCCTGCACTTTGCCTCGCGGTCACGGTGGAAAACATGAAGGCACAACCAGTATAGCTTACAGCCTGCAGAATACCATCACCGAAGAGAAAACCTATACTTCTAAACAGAAGGTCCTACCTCCTAAACCTCACTTCACCGACAAACTACCAGCAGTAGATGTGACCTACGAGCATATAATAGCTGCTGACCCAGGTACTACCTCTGAGCAGGTTATCACCCCCGACGAAGTTATACCTCCCGAAGGAACGTCGACTTGATACCTTGGAATAGCTAAAAGCTCAACATGCCTCAACCTGAGAACTTTTGTTACTTACCCACTGCAAGGCCTACTACTTGCCACTTTCTGGACGAGTTACAGGGGAGATTGCCTTTTAGGGTAAAAGCTATCCAGGTAGATGGAGGGGCTGAGTTTGAGGCACAATTTGAGGTAGAATGTCAGCGGCGGGACATCAAGCTTTTTATCCTGCCACCGCGGTCGCCGGAGCTTAATGGCTATGTGGAGCGAGCCCACCGGACTCATACTGAGGAATTTTATGAAGTGACCGAAAAGTTCTTTTGATATTGCCGAACTAAGGGCCGAATTAATGCGTTGGGAAGAGATTTATAATAGGGTAAGACCACACCAAGCTTTGGACTATTTAACTCCCCAGGAGTTTATGGAGGAGTGGCAAGAAAAACAACGAAAGGAGGTTGTGTGTCACTAAGGTACTGAACGAGTACGGGTACTTGCTTCACCAAGTATGAAGGGACTATAGTAGAGGGGTTAGGGAGCAGGACAGTGGCCCCTGGGCGTCCATTAATTCTCAAGGGCGATCTGTCCCACTTTTGCTGACTACATACATAACACTAAAATTTACTTAATGTTGAAAGAAGAATCATTATGAAAAACATTGAAAAACTAAACATAACTAGGAGTCAGGAACTTTTTGATGAGGCGAAAAATTTAGTTCCCGGCGGAGTTCTTGGCGCCAGAAAACCGACCGATTTTATCGAAGGCGAATATCCGATCTTTATCGAATCTGGCAAGGGCTGCAGATTGACTGATGTTGATGGAAATGAATTCATCGACTTCCTCTGCGGCTACGGGCCAATTATCCTAGGCTATCGAGAAGAAGAAGTTGATGAAGCTGTTATTAAGCAAATAAGAGACAAAGGCTTCTGCTTCACACTTACACAGAAGTATCAGAATCAGCTCGCGGAAAAACTCAACGAACTCATCCCCTGTTCAGAAATGAGCATTTTTTTGAAGACCGGTTCAGATGCCACTACAGCGAGCGTCCGTATTGCAAGGGCATACACAACACGGATCAAGGTTATGCGCTGTGGCTACCACGGCTGGCATGACTGGTGCGTTGAGATGAAGGGGGGCGTTCCTGAGAAGCTTTACGAGGATGTGTATGAATTTCATTACAATAATCTTAATCAGCTCGAAGACTTGATGGCAAAATATGGCGATGAGACAGCCGCTATAATTATGACTCCTTTTGGACATCACCTTCATGAAAGGATGCAAGAACCTGAACCTGGGTTCCTTGAGGGTGTAAGAGAAATCGCTACAAAGTATGGCGCAGTTTTGATCTTTGATGAAATCCGTACCTGTTTCAGGCTCACTATGGGTGGAGCGCAAAAACTTTATGGAGTCACACCTGACCTGACAGTCCTCGGAAAAGGAATGGCCAACGGGTATGCAATAAGCGTTGTGACTGGAAAAGCTGAAGTGATGATGGCTGCTGCATCGAAGCTTTTTATATCTTCTACATTTTTCCCGAACAGTGACGGTTATATTGCCGCCTTAAAAACCATTGAAATTCTAGAACGTGACAATGTCCTTAACAAAATATGGGAAAGAGGTGGCCATTTTCTGGAAAAAGTCCAAAGCATCGTTAGCAAGTATGACGTTGGAGCCGAGTTAAGCGGTGTAGCACCAATGTTTTTCATAACCTTTAAGAGGGACAAATCAGGTACCCATAAAGCTAGACGCGAGGATTTTTACACTCAGCTTATCCGTAGAGGCGTCTTTCTAACCCCACACCATCATGGATATATTTGCTACAGACACACTGAAGAAGATCTGGACACAGCGGCTAAAGCAATAGATGAAGCTCTGGCCTATGTAAATGAAAAACATGGCGTTCTTAAATAGAGACAGTGACGGAAACTGAAATTGATGGGGTGGTTACAGCCACAGATGGCACCCATCATAGCCTCGCCTTTTAGCTCCTGTTGTGCTTCAATGGAAGTCGGACAGCTAGCTTCGAGTAAAAATGACACAACCCGCTTGGAGAAGTTAGAATAACCAAGGGGGTAATGAGATGGATAGAAATCAAGGTAGACGCTTGAGTGCTGAGGACAAACTGAAGGTGGTGGAGGAGGGGAGGCAATAAGGGCTACGATAAGCGAGGTATGCTGGCGCCACCAGGTTGACCATGCCCAGTTTTATCGCTGGGAAAGGCTTGCCACGCAGGGAGCTCTGGAAGCGCTACGCAATGGTGCAAGGAAGGCCAACAATGGCAAGCGCGAGGACTGGCTTATGAGTGAGGTTAACCGCATGCGCCCCGAGGTTGTAGAGATCAAACCCGTGGGCTTTTTCGCGGTGGGCGGAGCCGCGTTCAAAGACGATTTAACCCAGGTAAAGCAAGCTCAGGGCATGCGACAGAAATGACCTTTTTCATCTTCAAGAGCGATGAGCCTACGTACGAGCGGTACAAATTCTTGAATGCGGTTAGGGATTTCGCTGAATATCACTGTAAGGCAAGAGAGCTTTATACCATCAGCGGAACCATCTCTCTAATTGCTCACACCGCCCTGGCTCTTCTCTCTATGATACACTTGTCCATGTGGGTGACCTCCTCCGTCTCAGGATTTGGGAGCTATGTACGTCCCTTGTCCTACTGGGGTTGTCAGCCATCAGGGTTTAGTCAATTATAATCTAAAGGATGGAGGGAAGATGCAGGCATTAGTATTAGGCGGAACGGGGAC
>CAZJMM010000164.1:0-3272 GCA_964547155.1 uncultured Dehalococcoidaceae bacterium
TTGACAAGTGGGGAGTGGAGAAAATCAAGCGCCTCGGGGCATCCGCAATAAAACTATTAATATACTACCGCCCTGACCTGGCTTCAGCCGCTGCTCAACAATTAGCTACCGTAAAACAGGTAGCTGAAGATTGCATCAAATATGACATTCCTTTTCTGGTAGAGACTAAGAGTTATCCTATAAAAGAAGAAAGGAGTAGCACAAAGCAATTCGCCCATAAAAAGCCCAGCCTCGTCATTGAAACAGCACAACAGGTAACAGCTTTGCCCATCGACGTCCTTAAGGCTGAGTTCCCGGCTGACCTCCAGTATGAAAAGGGCGAAGGTAAACTTTTAGAATTATGTCAACAGTTGAATGAAGCCTCCCGAGTACCCTGGGTCATTCTCAGTGCCGGAGTTGACTATGAAGTCTTTGTCGAAGAAGTAAAAATTGCCTGCCGAGCTGGTGCTTCTGGCTTTTTGGGCGGGCGGGCTATATGGCAAGAAGCTATGCATATGGAAGAGACGTCTCAGAGAGTCAAATACTTAGAGACAACAGTAGTAGACAGACTTAAACAACTGACGGAACTCGCTACTAAGTATGCTACTCCGTGGTACCGCAAACTCAACCTAAAGTCAGGAAAGTTAGCAGATGTTTCCGAAAACTGGTACCAGACCTACTAAGAATAAAGGGTCGACCAAATGATCGCTACAGTAACTCTAAACCCAAGCTTAGATAAGACTGTCACTGTCCATGGACTGGTTATAGAGGAGACCAATCGGTGGACTACTTTTCGGCGAGACCCTGGGGGTAAAGGAATCAATGTTTCACGAGTCATTCACGAATTAGGCGGTAATACCATCGCCTATAGCTTCAGCGGCGGTGTTGACGGTCAGATAATGAAAAGACTGCTGCGAAGAAAGAAGATGCCCTTCGATTTCGTAGCCGTGAGGCAACCCACACGCAGCAACTTCATCATCACCGACCTTAAGACTCACCATCAGACCCGGATTGATGCTCCAGGTCCTCGTATTTCCGCAACGGAGCTCCAAAGATTAAAGGATAAAATCAGGAAAACACAACCTAAACCAGATTTCATAGTTTTTGCTGGCAGTGTACCCCCAGGTATTTCCGATGATATCTATCGGGAGTTAATAGAGGAGGCAAAATCTCAAGGAATAAAGACTGCCTTAGACAGTGATGGGATTTGGCTAACTGAAGGGATTAAAGCTAAACCCTATCTCATCAAACCTAATGTCCACGAAACGGAAGAATTACTCGAGGTAGAGCTAAAAGACGAACGCGCAATCATCAGAGCCGTTAAGCGTTTTCTCGACCAAGGTATTGGAGTAGCAGTCATTTCCCGCGGTCGGGGTGGTCTCATTGCTGGTACCAAAGAGAAAATTGTGAAAGCCGTCCCACCTGAGGTAAAGACAAGGAGCACAGTGGGGGCTGGCGATTCAGCGCTTGCCGGGCTGGTACTGAAGCTCAGCCAAGAAGCAACTTTAGAGGAGACTTGCCGTTTAGCGGCAGCCGCCGGAACAGCAGCCACGCTTACACACGGAACACAGCTCTGCCGTCGCAGTGACGTAGAAAAGCTACTACCTTTGGTCAAAATAGAGCCATTACACTTTTGAACAGTATACACCCCCTGCCCATGCGAGGTACCGAGTGCCGAAGTAATCCCGTAGTAGAGACAAAATCTGTTGAATTTGCCTTAGGCATCAGATATAATCCGCAATGTACTTACCAAGCAAATAGCCGCCCGAATTAAAGCTGGACCTGATTAGGCATGATAGTTAACTGGGCACAAATACTGTTTAACTCAGCCGTCACTGGTAGCTTGTATCTTATTGGAGCTACCGGCCTTACCTTTACCTACGGTCTATCTAAATTCCCCAACTTCGCTCATGCTGAATTCGTCACCTTGGGCGCTTTCATTGGCTATTTAGTAGCAGAGCAATTAGGGTTAAACATACCATTAGCCATGATTGTTGCTTTCCTAATCGGTGGCATAGTGGGGGTTTTATGCCACCGTGGTGTCTTCCAGCCCTTAGCCAAGAGAGGTGCCACTATCATTCACCTTATGGTAGCTTCCATTGGTTTGGGGTTTGCCCTCAGATATTCCATGGGTGCCCTCTGGGGCTGGAAACCTCATTATTTTAGCACCACTTGGCTATCCTTTAACATTGGCTCACTAAGGATAATTAGCTTATGGTTATGGCTTATTTTTGTTGCCGTAGCCGTAGCCATCGTCATGCACTTTGTCTTGGTAAAGACTAAGATAGGCAAGGCTATCAGAGCAACTTCCAGCAATCCAGAACTGGCTTTAGCTTCTGGAATCAACATCGATAGAATAATTCTAATAACCTGGTTTATTGGCGCCGGTTTGGCAGGCATTGCTGGTATATTTAGAGCTGCTGACACTCAGATCTGGCCCATGACCGGCTGGGACATCATATTACCTGTTTTCGCTGTGGCTATTTTGGGAGGTATCGGTAATTTTTATGGTACCTTAGCTGCATCTTTCATTATCGGCTTAGCGGAGAATTTAGGAGTGGTAGCACTCGTAGCCACAGGAATATCCACAGAGTACCGTGCCGCTGTAGCCTTTCTAATTCTGATAGTGACTTTAATTATTAAACCACAAGGCTTAGCTATGCTATTTAGGAGAGCTTAGTTGGACCCGTTAATTTATGTTCTCGACCTCGTTGTTTTCATTGGCATCTTTAGCATAGTATCTTTAAGCCTGAATTTAGAGTTCGGCTTTACTGGCTTAGCCAATTTCGGCAAAGTCGCCTTCTTCCTTGTCGGCGCTTATACTTATGCCCTCTTATCCAAGGCTGGTCTTCCCTTCTATCTTTGCCTTATCGCTGGTGCTTCAACCTCAGCTATCATTGGTTTTCTGGTTTCTCTACCTACTCTGAAGTTGAGAGAGGACTACTTAGCCATAGTGGTTTTGACCTTTGGTGAGGTTCTAAGGTTGATTCTCAAGTCAGAGCGATGGCTTGCTGGAGGCGTTTGGGGGATAGCCGTGTCTCCAGCTATCCCCATAGCTGGTGCCTCAGCACGGGTTGATACTTTGATTAACGTTGGTTTGGTTTACTTCTGTCTAGTTATCTGTTTTGTGGTGGTGCAACTAACTACTAACTCTCCCTATGGCAGGGTGATACGAGCTATAAGGGAAGACGAATTAGCTGCTGAGACATTAGGGAAAGACAGGGCTAAATATAGGGGTCAAGTGCTGGCTTTAGGTTCCGCTATAGCTGGAATAGCTGGCGGGCTTTATGCCC
>CAZJMM010000165.1:0-3266 GCA_964547155.1 uncultured Dehalococcoidaceae bacterium
TCATTGACAAAATGCTGGATTGCCTTTAGCTGCTCCTTAGGGATAGGTACTAAGCTCGGGTAGTCGAATCTAAACCTCTCGGGACCTACCCAGGAGCCCTTCTGATAAGTACGGCTTCCGTCCCCTAAAACCTGGCGTAAAGCTGTTTGAAGTAAATGAGTAGCCGTGTGGTTGCGGGCAATATCAAGGCGGCGCTCTGCATCAACTTGAGCCGTAACTTCGTCTCCCACACGAATTTCTCCCGTCAGTACCTTACCAACATGGACATAATTACCGATGGTATTAGTCACCACAACCTTACCCCGAGGACCTGTTATCTCCCCGGTATCTCCAACCTGCCCACCCATCTCAGCATAGAAAGGCGTCTTGTCCAGAAATACTTTAACCTCTTGACCTTCGGTAACAGCTTCAAGCTGCTGACTGTTTACCCTTAAACCAATCACCTTAGCTGAAATAGCGGTGGTCTTATAACCTACAAATTCAGTCGGGATTGTAATCTCAGGTTTGCCGAATGCTTCCGCCGATGGAATCCCTACAGGAGATATGGTTCGTGCCGCCCGGGCTCTTTCCCGCTGGCATGCCATCTCGACTTCAAAACCTTCAAGATCGACTGATAATCCCCGTTCCCTGGCAATTTCTACAGTCAACTCTTTATCAAAACCATAAGTATCGTGAAGTTCAAAGACTTCACTACCAGTAAGCTGGCTTCGTCCCTGAGCCACAGCTTGTTCAATAAGTCTTTCTACTAAATTCAGTCCAGTATCCAGCGTATTAGCAAAGCGGTCTTCTTCAGCCTTGACTACCTGCTGAATAAAGTCACGGTTATTCACGAGTTCAGGATAGATATGACCCATTTTGTTAATAACGACCTGGCTAATTTCGCCCTGGAAAGGTCTATGTAACCCAAGGCGTCTGCCGAAGAGAGAGGCTCTTCTTAGTATGCGGCGCAAGACATAGCCGCGACCTTCATTAGAAGGCAAAACGCCGTCAGCAATAAGAAAAGCAATGCCCCGACTGTGCTCGGCTATAATTCTGATAGCCCGGTCCACCGCTTCATCACTGCCATATTTCTTCTTTGTTTGCTGAGCAATCAAGTCAACGATAGGTCGGAAAGGGTCAGTATCATAAACGAAGGGCTTACCCTGCATAACCGCAGCCGTTCGCTCTAAGCCCATACCCGTATCAATATTAGGCTTAGGCAAGAGGGTACGTTTCCCATCTCGGTCCTGGTTATACTGAGTGAAGACCAGATTCCAGATTTCAGAGAAGCGACCGCACTCACAGCCAGGCTTACAGTCTGGTTTACCGCAGCCAACTTCGACGCCAAAGTCATAATGTATTTCGCTGCAAGGTCCGCAGGGTCCTGAATCTCCAGCCGGACCCCAGAAATTGTCTTTTTCACCAAACCTCAGTATCCTGTCTTCAAGAACTCCTACCTGACGCCAATATTCAAAAGCTTCATTATCGTCCAAATAGATGGTTGTCCGGAGCTTTTCGGGAGGGAGTTTCAAATGTTCGGTAACAAATTCCCAAGCCCAGGTAATAGCTTCTTTCTTGAAATAATCACCCACGCTGAAGTTGCCGAGCATTTCAAAGAAGGTGAGGTGCTTGGAATCGCCAACTGAATCAATATCGGTAGTCCGGAAGCATTTTTGACAGGAAGCCAAGCGCGGGTTCGGTGGCACAGCCAACTCCAGGAAATAGGGCTTTATCTGTACCATGCCAGCCGTAGTCAGGAGTAAAGTAGGGTCGCCATGAGGAATCAAAGATGAGCTGGGGATTACCGTATGTCCTTTACTCTCAAAGAAGTGCAAGAAAGCCTGGCGTATCTCGTCACAGGTCACTGGTAATAGCATAGTCAACGAATTTTAATGGGTAATGCTTTAGCTGTCAATTTACAGCTTAATTGTCCAGTCAAACCTGAGAAAAGCGGCTTCATCGGGAGCTAAACTCAAGGGAAGTAAGAACACAAGACAGCTTGCCTGGTATAGTTTTTCTATTCCAGCTTCGGAGTTGGAAATGGTCTCCACAGGAAAACGCCACAGCTTAATCTTAGGCGTAATTTTTGCTTCTATCTCTATACCGAGACCACGGTTGCCAAGTACCACCTGGGCAACTCCCTCTACTTCACCACGCGAATCAAGGCGTTCCTCCATGACAAGCCCAGGTATCCGATAGTAGGCTAATTCGTTATGACCGCCACCTAATAGATTTATGTTCCATTCACTGCCAAAGACACCTTCAATCGTGGAATTACTCAAGTTCTTAAGCTGGTAATTCACAACAAGTTCTTCTCTGTCAGCTTCTAACAAGATTTCCTTATCAATATCAACCTCAACTGGTAATTCCTTTCCACCCTTTTTGAGTATGCCTTTTCGCTTTAGTTGAATCTGTAGTTTACGGTTACGCCTTTGTAAATTAACCTGATAAGGTTCATTGATGAAATCACCGAGCTCAATGTAAGAGTTATTAATAAAGTCAGCGAGCTTAGTATCAGGATTAAAGAAATGGTCAAGAAGACTTGAACGTGGATATTTGTCGTATACCAGTAATCGAGAAAGGTCCTGGTCTTTTATTTTTACGAAATCATGTATACTGTTGATTGCCTTGTCTCCTGAAGAGCTTCGCTTGGCAGGTGATGCCTCGGTCAAGACACAATGATAAGCTTCCGGACGTCGGGCTAATGTAGCCAGTAGGTTATAATTATGCTGACGCAAGTCCCATTCAAAGATGGAGCCGCCTTCTTGGGGACTTAGATAGAGGGAAAAGGCGCCCGTTTCAGCCAGTATTTCCTCAAAACCGTCACCGTCAAAATCAACTTTCTGCCAGTTGCATTGAGGTTTGGTAGTGAGGATTTTTCTAGCTCGCAATTGAGATTTTTGGAGTACTTTTCCAGCTTTAGTTTCTGCCTGAATAAGATGGCGGTATGCAATAGCTCTCAGGTCAGCCAAGTATACCCCACCAAAAACTCCATGCCAGTAAGGCTCGTTGCATTGACCTTGCCACAATTCATCTAAACCACATTCCTTTTCATTTACGGTGCGAGCCTCGTGAACCTTTCTATGTACCCAGAGCATCTTCTTATGCATCCGGTTTACCTCGGGATACTTGACCAAAAAATGGCGCCAGAAGCCACCACGCATAAATTGAATCACATCCTGACGACCTTCCTTTTCCAGTTGACTCTTGAGACGCGCGTACTGCCAGGATTTTTCTGCCGGCAATGCCCATTCCAGCATCTCATCATAAGCTGCACAGGGAAGATA
>CAZJMM010000166.1:0-3263 GCA_964547155.1 uncultured Dehalococcoidaceae bacterium
TCCAAAGCTAATCGAGGTTCAAAGTCCTTTACTTCTGGACTTAGTTTGTCTATTTCATGAGTGCTCACATAGGGTAAATTGGCGGCTATTAAGTAAACTGGCTCAGGAACAGGTTCAAGTAAGTTACCGTACAGAGG
This sequence comes from uncultured Dehalococcoidaceae bacterium, assembly GCA_964547155.1. Classification (GTDB taxonomy): domain Bacteria; phylum Chloroflexota; class Dehalococcoidia; order GIF9; family DYGU01; genus CAZJMM01. The sequence continues at coordinate 138 of CAZJMM010000166.1, forward strand.
GATTACTCGATTACTAACTTTGTGTAGTTCGCAGTTGATGCAGGTCACGCTGAGTGCCTCTGTGGAGATGTCTGTAGCATAAATTTTGGCGTTGGGTAAATTTAGAGCGAGGCTGATGGCAATACAGCCGCAACCAGTGCCGATATCAGCAATGAGGAGCATAGGTCCCTTTTGAGAGTGATTTTGACCGAATTTAAGGGTTTCTTCTACCAGAAGTTCTGTTTCGGGACGTGGAATGAGAACACGTTGGTCAATGTAAAAGTCTATGCCATAAAATTCCTGATGTCCAGTAATATAGGCTAAAGGTTCTCGATGGAGACGACGTTCGATCAACTCAGCGAAGGACTCGATTTCAGTTTGTTCTAAGTTCTGCTTTAGATAAGTGTATAACTGAGGTCTTGGCAGTGCTAATAGGTGACCGAGGAGTATCTCAGCCTCAAAGTAGGCATCTTGCTTGTTTTGTTCACAAAAAATTTCGGCGGTCTGCTTTAAGAGGTCGTTTATTGTCATAGGGAACTTTGTGCCAATCGTTGTCTTTGTTCGTCAAGAGCCAAGGTATCAATTATATTGTCTATTTGCCCATCCAGAATATTGGGCAGATTGTGGAGGCTAAGGTTGACACGATGGTCAGTGACACGGTCTTGAGGGAAGTTATAGGTGCGAATTTTTTCAGCTCGTTCCGCACTACCTATTTGAGCTCGACGCTCGTGGGTTATCTTTTCCTGTTGTTGCTGCTGCTCCTTATCGAAGAGACGGGCTCGTAAGACAGCCATAGCTTTCATCTTATTTTTTAACTGGGAGCGTTCGTCCTGGCAGGCAGCTACAATGCCGCTAGGTATGTGAGTGACTCGGACTGCAGTAGTCACTTTGTTGACATTTTGCCCACCGGCACCACCACTCCGGAAAAGCTCTATTTTTAGATCATCAGGATTGATATTGACTTCGATTTCTTCTGCTTCAGGGAGTACGGCTATTGTGGCTGTTGAAGTGTGAATTCGCCCGGAAGCTTCGGTAACTGGAACTCGCTGTACCCTGTGGACGCCTCTTTCATATTTTAGGCGACTAAAGGCACCTTTTCCTTTAATTTCAAAGACAATTTCCTTAAAACCACCGATTTCACTTCGGCTACTATCTATGATTTCTACTTGCCAACCTTTGGACTGAGCATAGCGCATATACATTCGGAAAAGATCAGCAGCGAACAAACTTGCCTCCTCACCGCCAGTTCCAGCTCTGATCTCTACTATGACATCCTTCTCGTCATTGGGGTCTTTAGGCAATAGAGATAACTTTAGTTCTTGAAGGAGGCTGTCTTGATAGTCTTTAAGGCGATTTGTTTCTTCTTTAATCAAGGCTATCATTTCTGGTTCAGCACCGTTATCAAGCATAGCTCGAGTTTCCTCGAGTTTTTTGGAGACATCCTTATATTGCCTATATTTAATTACTGTGTCTTCCAGACTGGCTTGTTCCTGACTCAAGGCTTGGAGTTGCTTTATATCGGTAGCCACCTCAGGCTGGCTTATTAGGTTATTCAATTCTTCGTAGCGTTTTTCTATTAACTGCAGACGATCAAGCATTTTCGTGCCTCATAAGCCAATTATATCATAGCTTCCCATAGTCGCTCACTTTAAGGGATTAGTTTAAGTTCAACCTTTATTCCGGGCATGATGTGACTACCGGCAGGCACTGTTACTCCCTTATCTATGAGTGCGCCGGTGCCGAGGACACTATCGTCTTCGACACGGCTATGGTCTTGAAGACGGCTGTCATTGCCAATAATACAATTACTAAGGATGACTTTACACCCAACGTTCACATTCTTCCACAGAATTGCCTTGGTTATAACGGAGCCGTCGCCAATTCTACAACCAGCCCCAAGTATTACTGGACCGGTTAAGGAGACCTCTTTGTTGATAACGCAGCCTTTACCGACGAGAACAGGGCCTTTCAAACAAGCTGTGTTGTGAATGAAAGTTTCCTCTTCAGCATGGATTTCATTGCCACACCTGTATTCTTTTATTTGTTTGCTTTTACCAAGAAGCAGGTCATAATTCAATTTGCGGTATTTTTCAGGCGTACCCATATCAATCCAGTAATCGCAGGATGGGTAACCAAAGAGGGGTATATCTTCTGCAACAAGTTTCGGGAAAAGGTTATGTTCGAGCATCGAAAAGCTATTTCCGGGAATGTAGCCTAATATATCAGGTTCAAGAATATAAATGCCGGCATTGATCATGTTGGTAGTCACTTTGTTCCGAGGTGGTTTCTCTACGAAAGACCTTATTCTGCTTCGGGAATCACACTCTACAACCCCGTAGAGGATAGGGTCATCCACAGGTGTAAGGGCAATGGTTACCTTGGCTTTCTTTTGTCTATGGAAATTAAGCATATCACTAAGATCAAAGTCGGTGAAAATGTCGCCATTGAGAACGAAGAAAGATTCAGTTATGTGTTGTTGGGCATTCTTGACAGCTCCAGCGGTACCTAAAGGAAAATCTTCTATGATGTAACTCAGGCGGGTATTGAACTTACTACCGTTGCCAAAATATTCTTCAATCTGGTGAGGTTTGTAACATAAAGTAAGAACAACCTCATTAATGTCATGGTTTTTGAGATGGCGGATTACATGTTCCAGGAAGGGCTTATTGAGGACAGGGACCATAGGCTTTGCTGTTGTTTTGGTCAATGGTTGTAGTCGAGTCCCTTCGCCACCAACTAAGATTATTGCCTTCATTTTTATTTTGAAGATACTGAGAAAGATTTATTTGGGAAAGCTCACCAAATTTTATAAAAAGGGTAAGCCCCTTTAGTCTCCTCAGAAAAATTCCTTTTCACTGGACTCGATGGCTTGTTGTATTTGAGTAGTGAGTTGGGTGGGTAAGCCTTCAATCTCAACCCTCAGAAATCCCCTGACGATAGCTGCTGTAGCCTCAGTGCGAGTCAACCCTCGTGCCATAAGATATTCTACTTCTTCTTCAGCGATTTTACCTACGGCTGCTTCATGAGAGAGGTCTATCCCTGGAACCAATCCGCTGAGTTCGGGGATAGCTTCAATGCTTCCTTGTCCGGAGAGAATTAGCCCACGGCACTCCAGGTGCCCTTTAACTTCAGGGACCTTACCAACGA
>CAZJMM010000167.1:0-3253 GCA_964547155.1 uncultured Dehalococcoidaceae bacterium
TAGGGCAAGAACCAGCATAATACGGTCAGATTTTTTATCTGACCCATTGCAGACCTAATAGACTGCAAATTGTGAGGACCTGCGACACTTGTCCCCATTCTCGATAGGGTTTTGAAAAGGTGTAAAATTAGTTAGAGCCAAACCATTGGTCGGCGGAGAAGAGGAAGAACAAATAGATAGATACGACAATGACCCGTCCAATGGCAGCAAGGGATATGGAATTCGCCAAAATCCTTGAGGAGAAGCTGGAAGGCTCGGCATGGATTTGAAGGAACTTGGGACAAGTCGCGTGAAAGTACCAGCCGTAGGCATTGGTACGTGGGGAATTGGGGGCTTCTCTTCTCCTGATACTACTGATGATAGCCAGGCTATTCTAACTTTAAGAAAAGGTATCGAATTGGGAATGTATCTCATCGACACTGCCGAAATGTATGGTGCCGGGCATGCCGAAGAGATCGTTGGAAAAGCAATTAAGCCTTTCCCCCGACTAGAAGTTTTCATAGTTTCAAAGGTATTGCCCGAGAATCTACATTATGCTGATGTGATTAAAGCAGCCGAAAGGAGCCTCAAAAGACTTCAGACAGATTGGATAGACCTATATCTTATCCATTTTCCAAATCCTGGGATACCTTTGATGGAAACGATAGAAGCCATGGAAAAATTGGTCGAACGAAATTTAGTGAGGTTTATTGGTGTGAGTAATTTCGATGTGAGTCAAATGGATGAAGCAAGAAGTTGTCTTCTTAATAACGATATTGTGGTGAATCAAGTTGAGTATAGCTTGCTTGAAAGAAGTATTGAAAGAGATGTGCTTCCTTACTGTGCGGAGCAGCAGACAACAGTTATGGCTTATACTCCCTTGGCAAAAGGTAGATTGGCGAGAAATAGATTCTTACAGAAGATTGGCAAAAAGTATAGAAAAACTGCAGCTCAAGTAGCGCTTAACTGGCTTATTGCTAAAGAGAATGTTGTCGCCATCCCAAAAGCCATTAATATAGACCACTTAGAAGAGAATGCTGGTGCAATGGGATGGAGATTGTCTGGAGATGATGCAGAACGTATATCCTCTTATTTTATTAATCATAAGCCTAATCCGAACCGACTCAGATGAACGATGAGCCAAATCGTATAGATATGCGAATTGGTATTCGCAACAATCACATAGCCAAGGCTATAGTTGGATTATCTCGCCAGTTATCTCTTCCCCAATGGTAAGAACACCAAAGGACTTTCGTCCCACGCCAGGGTTGAAAAAGAGAATTCCATCGACAACCCTGTTTTGGGCTGTGTGCGAGTCACTGGTAACATTCGCCCCCTGACAAGTCCTTTCAGTCTAGATAGCTGCGCAAAAGGGCAATGACTCCGGTAAGGGCAAGGGCAATGACACCCAATGCCATAGAGCCTATCCAGAGTTTGAACTCTTCAAAATTGGCAAAGCGATTAAAGACACCGAAGCTTAGAGAAATAGCTCCGGAGATGAATAAAGTCCAGCAAGCTAAAGTAGTGGCAGCCTTCAGCTGTGTCACTCCAGTGATTCTCCTTTCTTCCTATTGAAGTGTGCTCGCTGAGCTAGAATTGGCGTTATTTTATTCTGGCTCGCAAAAAGGTAACGATACTCCCACATACTAAAGCACCAGGTCCTATAGTAAGCCGGGCGATCCAACAAGGTAAACCCGACAATAAGGCAACAGTACCGTCAATTAAACAAAAGAATCCAAAGACAAACAAAACCCATGCAGAAGTAATTGTTAAAGTCCTGAGTCCTCTCATTCTACTCTTTCGTCCTTATCGTCGTTGCGCTATTTTGCCGTTTCTCATTGGAGTCGTCAAATTTTTGCTTTTGAAAAAGCCTACTGTGACCCTATATAGTTGCTGCGCACATTCCGTTTTCTTCCTATTTAACGACCTTGTAGTGAACCAAAAACGGGATGGAGTTGATAACACAGCCCACCTATTTGTTTCCAGTCGCACAAAATTAAACCAAACGTCGAAATGTTACACAAAGGGACAAAATGGATACAATTAGTACCGAGGGACTCGCCCTGCTTGTTAGGCAGCTTACAGCCAGGCTTTTAGCCGCCTTAGAGCTGCCAGCTTTTCAGTATCGCCAACCTTGGCTTTGCCTACAGCCTGGTGGAGAAGCTCAATACTTCTATCATAGGTCTTGCGGTCGACGGGATAGGGGTAGCCGTCTTTACCACCGTGAGCGAAGCTGTAGCGAGCCGGGTCACGAAAACTGACCGAGGCACCGTAGACCAGCTCTGAAAGCAGGCTCAAAGCTCGTAACGTTTTCGGTCCCACCCCTTCCAGCCCGAGCAGCTTCTCAAAATTCTGGGGCTGCTGCTCATAGGTTATGGTAAGAGTCTTGCTTAAGCGGTCAGGGTTTATGTCTTCCAGACTGAGGTAATGGCGAGTGGGCAGACTTAGAGTCTTAAGCCTTTTCAACTCCTGAACAATCTTTTCCGGTGTGTCTTCAGTGCCAATTTGAGTAATGGTAGTCCGAGCCCCTTCACTCTCTAAAGCGACCAAATTCAAGACCTCGCCTCTACTTTCTGAGCAAATAGCGGCATGGGGTTCACAGACAAAATCGGTCACTTTTTCCCCCAGCCAGTGATAGCGGCGGGCGTAACGATTTGTCTCGTTCATTCCCTGCTGGACTACCGCCCAGGCACCATCTTTGGTGAAGAGGAAACAATGGTGGTAGAGCTGGTAGCCATCTTGAAGTGCTGAGTTGTCTACTTTGGCTGCCATGCGGCTGGCATAAACCAGAGATTGAGGGTTAGTCTTAAGGTGATGTCCTACATTCTCTATCTCAGCAGGCGTTTTTCGCGAAGTCCTGCCTTTGCCACCAGCGATAAACAAGCCTAAATCTTTTTCCAGTCCTTTCAGCCCTTCTTTTAAAGCCCCACAGACAGTAGTGGTAACACCGCTGGAATGCCAGTCGTAGCCGAGGACACAACCAAAAGCTTGGAACCAGAAGGGGTCAGAAAGGCGACAGAGCATCTCCTGATGACCAAACTCGGTGACAATGATAATGACAATCTCTCGAGCCAGCTTAGACATACGCTTGAAAAGCCACGGCGGTACTTTGCCGTAATGGAGAGGCAGGTTAGCTATGCCTGTTCTTTGTCCTGTTCCAGCCATGTTATTCTTCCGGTGATGACCAGTATCATAGCCGTTTACAGTATTCGCTTTAGTCTGGGGTTGGGGGTGATACCGGGAGTCCTACCTCTTTTGGCAATGGGCTTGCCTT
>CAZJMM010000168.1:0-3239 GCA_964547155.1 uncultured Dehalococcoidaceae bacterium
GCGAGCCCGAGATAAATTCTCCCGAGGAAGCCCGCCAATATCTTATAAAGCTACGAGGCATCCTGCAGTATCTGGGCGTATCTACAGGCAACATGGAAGAAGGGAGCTTCCGTTGCGATGCCAATATCAGCATTCGTCCTTCGGGAAGCACCGAGTTGCTGCCTAAGGTAGAAGTAAAGAACATGAATAGCTTCAAGGCTGTGTTTCGTGCCCTAGAGTACGAAGCCCAACGTCAGACACAACTATTAGAGCAAGGAGATAGACTAATCCAGGAAACGAGAGGCTGGGTAGAAGAAAAAGGGGCAACTGTATCTCAAAGAAGCAAAGAATATGCCCACGATTACCGTTACTTTCCTGAGCCTGACTTACCCCCTCTTGTCCTTGACACAGCTTGGATAGAAGAAATCAAGTCTCGGCTACCAGAACTCCCTGAAGCAACACGTGACCGCTTTTTGACCCAATACGGCCTTCCCATCTACGATGCCAACTTATTGACCTCATCCAAAGCTTTGGCTGAGTATTTTGAAAATTGCCTGACGGTTGTAGCCGACTCTTCCGATAGGACCACCCTGTCCAAAAAGGCAAAGGAGATAAGTAATTGGCTTTTGGGAGATTTTAGCCGCCTCCTTAACGCTACCAATACTGAAATCCAGAATAGTAAGGTTAGCCCTCAACACTTTGCGGAACTGATAAATCTAATTGATAAAGGCTCTTTGACCAGTCCAGCCGCTAAGGCAGTCTTTGAAGAGATGTTTCACACCGGCAGACCACCCATCCAGATTATGGAAGAAAAGGGACTTAGCCAGCTCAGTGACACTGACGAAATTAGAAAGGCAATAAAGCAGGTAATAGCTAACAATACCAAAGCCGTATTTGATTTCAAAGCTGGCAAACAGCAAGCCCTGACCTTCCTCATCGGACAGGTAGTAAAAGCTACCAAAGGTCGTGCCCAGCCTTCAGTGGTCAAAGAGCTCATTTTGAACGAGATGGAGGAAAAACAAAATGCCTAACTACCTCATCATTGCCCAGATTCTGGTGGCTATAGCTCTAATCTTAGTCGTCCTCCTTCAGATACGAGGTGGCGGACTGGGAGGAATATTCGGGCAGCCGGATAGCGTTTATCGAACTCGCCGGGGTGTTGAAAAAAGCCTCTTGCAGATAACCATCGCCTTAGCCATTATTTTTGTTATCTTTTCCATCTGGAGTGCCAGACTCGCCTCATAGCTACCAATGCACCAGAATTGCTGAGTCACAGCTCACAATAGACGACTGGGTTAATTCAAGTACCACAACTCTTTCTGCATCATTATTTGTACGCTTTTACTTGAATACTTACGATTTTCCCTATAAGCCTATCATCCATCCCTGGCTCGCTAAAAGCCCATTCAGTAACTACAGTAATATCTCTGAAACCAGCTTCCTTTATTATGTTCAAGTATTCTTCCTTTTCCAGAGCTCCAGCGATACACTCAGCCCAAGCCGCAAAATTCTCCCGCACATCTTCAGGGAGTTCCCCAACAGTTACTAGGTCAGATACGAGAATCCTGCCATTCGGCTTCAAGACCCTGAGAGCCTCTTTGTAAGTAGCTAATTTATCTGCTGAAAGATTAATAACGCAATTACTTATGATGACGTCAACAGAATTGCTCTCAACAGGTAAATTTTCTATTTCACCAAGCCTGAACTCCACATTTCCATAATTACCCTTCCGGGTGTTCTTCTTTGCTCTTTCAATCATTTCTGGTGTCATGTCCACACCAATGACTCTTCCTTTTTTGCCAACTCTATTAGCTGCAAGGAAAACATCTAAACCACCTCCAGAACCAAGGTCTAACACCGTTTCACCTTCTTTTAGGTCTGCTAGGGCTGTGGGGTTACCACAGCCCAATCCCATTATAGCTTCCTCCGGGACACTTCTGATTTCCTGCTCTGAATACCCCAAGGACTTTGCCTGGTCAACAAGGTCAGTCGAGCAAGCACAACTTGGACAGCAAGAATCTCCTTTAGATGCAATTTCCCCATACCTGTCTTTCACAAACTTCTTAATCTCTTTCTCTTGTTTCATAATGCACCTCTTAAGCGTTTCCCCATACTGATATTATGTTGTTTGCACATAAAAATTGTCGCCAACGGAATATGCCTTGAAATCAATGGAGACGTTTCCACACTGTCCCTTTGGGAGTATCTTCCAAGGCTATACCCAATTCAGCTAATCGGCTGCGAATCTTGTCAGCTAACTGCCATTGTTTAGCTTTACGTAATTCATCTCGCCAGTGAATTAAATCTTCAATCGAATCATCTTTCCTTGGTTTTTGCTTAGCTTTGATATGTTCATAATCAAACTTGGGAGGAAGCCCGACAGAAGTGGTTCTAATATGCTCTACAAGCTTTCTTACATCTTCGGCTGTAAGAGTTGGTTTCTCTCTCTCTTCCAATGTGAAACCTAAAGCTTCTGCTAATTCCTTTAATTCCTGGCAAGCTTTAGTGACATTGAGCTGCTCTTCTCGTGCCCGGTTGATCTCTTTCACGAAATCAAAGAGGACAGCCACTGCTTGTGCAGTGTTAAAGTCATCATCCATAGCCTCTATAAATCGCTGCTTGAAAGGTTCGCTTTCAAGTTTAACTCCTTCGCTACTTACTTCCTCAACCTTAACAGCTTGCCGCAGTCTTTCTATGCCCCGCTCAGCCGCCTCTAAAGCTTCTTCACTATACGTTAAAGGATTGCGGTAGTTAGAACTGAGAACAAAAACTCTTATAGCATCAGGGCTGTAGCGTTGAAGAATCTCTTGTACTGTTACTAAATTACCCAGAGACTTGCTCATTTTCTCTTTGCCCAATTGCATCAGTCCATTATGTAACCAGTATCGGGCAAAAGGTACAACTCCTGTAAAGCTTTCCGACTGGGCTACTTCATTTTCGTGGTGGGGAAAAATAAGGTCTTGCCCTCCACCGTGGATGTCCAGGCTTTCCCCGAGATATTTTAACGACATAGCACTACATTCTATATGCCAGCCTGGTCTACCTTCACCCCAAGGACTTATCCAAGAAGGTTCACCAGGCTTAGCCGCTTTCCATAAAGCAAAATCAAGGGGGTGCTCCTTTTCACCTTCCTCAAGATTTGCTTTCGACATCATTTCATCCACATCCTGTCCACTGAGCTTCCCATAGCCAGGAAAACTTCTCACCCGAAAGTAAACGCTGCCTTTAGACTCATAGGCATGACCTTTCTCTCTGTCTCT
>CAZJMM010000169.1:0-3238 GCA_964547155.1 uncultured Dehalococcoidaceae bacterium
CCAATCCCACGCTGGAGAATTTGTCGGTCTACAACGCCACCAGCATTTATCTGGATATTCCGCAGTCAGAGCCTTGTTTTCTCCGGACAGGCGTTCCCTGGGGCTCTTTGCCCGCCGACCCGCCGGAACCAAGCAGCTTTGAAGGGTATAACCTGACCGTTTATGGCAGGCTGGTGGAGAAAACCTATAACGGCACTGACTATATTGTCCTTCAATACTGGTTTTTCTATCCCTATAACAAGTGGTACAACTGCCATGAGGGTGACTGGGAAAGGATGCAAATTATCTGCGATAAGGCCGCAGAAACTCCGGAGCAAGTGACTTTCGGACATCACGATGGTGGAGACACCTATGACTGGGGCGATGCCGAGGTTAGTCTTGTTGCGGGAACGCATCCCGTGGTCTTTGTGGGACTGGGCAGCCATTCTGCCTGGGCAACTAAGGGAATCCACTGGATTCTACCATTATCTTCAGATTATTTGGCTGATTATACTTCACAGTCCGGAACAGCTTTGTTTCCTGAGTATATGGACGGCTCTGGAGTGGAAGGTGTGGATAAACAACCCTATGCGCTTGAGGATATAAGCGATGAACCCTCATGGGTAAAATGGCTGGGAAGGTGGGGACAATTTGCGCCTGGACCTCTCGGTGGAGGGGGTGCTATGGGCGTAGATAGCCCTGCTAATGTGGTCATAAACGGGATAAATGTCTGGGATGACCCTATAGAATGGGCTTATAACCCCGGTTCTGGCTTGGGGCCGTAAACAGCCCAGTCGCGCTGTATATTGACGGTGTCGAACTGCGCTATATCGGAGGCGGTGAACATGCCTTTTATACTTCATGCACAGGGACTGTTGACGGAACAACCTGAAACCGCTATGATGAGTTAAGCGGATATTTCTTTAGAGGAGGTGTGTCATGGCAGACATTGTGCGTCGTATCGAGTATTACTATACTGTTGTTCCCCATCGGACTGGAGGGGGTGCCAAGGTTTTTAAGGCACTCAAGGCAGGGGGTGTTAATCTGATTGCCCTCAATGGTTTCCCCATAAGCGTGCGGCGGGCTCAGCTCGACTTTGTGCCGTCCAACCGCGGGGCCTTACTTGCGGCGGCAAAAAAAGCCGGAATCAAGCTGGTGGGACCCCGGGTTGCTTTCCTGATTCAGGGCGAGGACCGCATAGGTGCTGTTGCCGACATACTTAGCAAGCTGGGACGGGCTCGAATCAACGTCACAGCTCTGCAAGCTATCGCTAGCGGCGGAGGGCGCTATGGAGCTGTCCTCTGGGTCAAGCCACGCAACATCAGCAAGGCTGCCCAGGTATTGGGTGCCTCTTGAGGCATAGAGAGCAATCACCTCAGGCATAAATTGCCGGCTGAACAATCTGACTCTTTTATCATATCTGATAGCCTGGCTAGAAGGTGGTCTCCCTTGGGGGGATAATACTAAAAAGGGCCTATCAGGAGAGGCTCTTAGGCGAAGCAAGTGGTCTTAATAATCGGGGCTTGACAAATATCGCACCTATATGCATAATGTATATAGGTGCAGTCAATGTAGAGGGTTTGCTCAGGTGACAAAGCGTAATGATGGTGACAAAGGGACTGAAGGCTTTGGCGTACCAAGAGATGTGCCCAAGGATTTCCTTACGCCGTGGTTGCTGTTGCTCCTGCATAACTGGAGTATGCATGGCTACCAGCTCATGCAGATGATGACTATCTCCGGACTCGCTGCTTTCGACCCGACTACCGTATACCGGGCACTGCGGCGACTTGAGGAAGAAGGGTTAATTATATCAGGCTGGGAAACAGGCGATAGTGGCCCCGCCAAGCGGGTCTATTCTATCACGGAAGCAGGAGAGAAATTTCTCCAGACCTGGTCCTCAGTGCTAAAGCAATACCAGGGCGTACTTGATAGATTCTTTGAACTTTATACCGAAGCAAAGCGGACTCCTCGTCGGGCCAAATCAAAGAAATCTTCCAGGTCGACTACCTAATGGCTATGCCATTAGGTGGGAAATAAAAGGAGGTAAGAATAATGAACAGTGAACAGGTACCAAAGCAGCTCCTGGGAATGTGGAAAAGTTACTGGGAAACCTACGTTAAAACGCTAAGAGCGGCCGAGGAGCAGGGCGACCGCATGCTGGACCTCATGCTCCAGCAGAGTGACGTTTTCCAGGGAGAGGCCAAGAAGCTGATTAGAGAGTGGATTAATAACACTAAGAAAATCAGCAAGAGCTATCTGGATGCGGTGGAGCAGAATGTAGACCGGATTGACGAGATGCTGGAGCCAAAAGAAAAGAGAGAAAAGAAGGAAAAGGAATAAGCACTAAATCAGGCCGCTTTTTGCTGATAGCGCCAGGGCTAAGCTCAATTTAATGCTACATCCGGGAAAATGCAGTCAGTAGACCCGCGTTTACTGAAGTGGTGGGGGGAGTTGTTGATTACCTGTGCCTCAAATCTTGAAGTGCTGAAGAGGCTCACCGGGTCTGGGGTAGAAGTTGAGCCTTGGTATGACCTCTGGAAGTCGGTCCCTGGAGTTCCGAAGCCGCCACTTCCTATTAAGGATAAGGACATTGAGGAGATTCAGCGGATATGGCTGGCAATATTTGACGCCGTGCCGCGGCGGGATTATGATAACCTTAAAAAACGGCTGGCTGCTGTAGAAGAAGAATGTGAGAAGCTAAGGAGCACTTTGAACCAAGTCACAGCGGCGATGACAGGCTTGGGGGACCTTCCCGAGGCAATGGCTCCCTGGCTCGAACTTGCCCAGGTGACGATGAAAAGTCATATGAAGTGGCTGAGCGAATTGGGCAAGGGCTGGCAAGCAGGTGAAAATAACCGCTCAGGCAAATAAATAGAAGGACGGGAAACATTTGGAAGAGCAGACACAAAAGGCGATAGACATGGTCTCACGGTGGTCAGAGTGGCAGCGTGACCTCTGGGAAAACTGGGTGACGACCACCATCAAAGGAACAGAGGCAGCCCAGTCCCTGTGGCAAGGGAGCACTGTCTTAGACATGCTTACGGCGTGGCAGCAGACCTGGTCGAAATCATTCCTGGAACCATTCCTTGGAGAAGAGCCACTCGAAGGTCTTGGAGCCACGGTCTTCAAGCGGTTACTGGATGCCACGACTGTTTATAATAGCCTGCTCACTTTCTGGGCTAGGTCTACCATGCTTTTGGCACAGTTGACACCCTGTCTCTTATACACATCTGACGCTGCCGACGAATAGAGAGGTGTA
>CAZJMM010000170.1:0-3212 GCA_964547155.1 uncultured Dehalococcoidaceae bacterium
TCTAAAAGAGTACCCACGCTTTCTGGCTGTAGAGGCAATAGCCTGTGGCAGCGGGTCTACAAGGTTATTGAAGCCCAATCTCAATTAGCGGCGCAGAAATTTGAAGCTGAATATGTCTACGAGCCAGGTTGGGCAGGTCGAGGTTATCTTTTGCGCAAGGATTTAAGGCTAAATTTTCATCGTAAACTGAGAGAACTGGTTGAAGCTAAAGGCATGACCTATGCTACCTGTCAGGAGCTTAGCGCTGAGGAGAGTGATTCTCCTGGGATTCCGACTTGTGAAGGCATTCTCCTCCCCTTTACTCGAAAAGGAAGCGATGGCAAGTTCTACCCTGTTCTCAGCTGCACGGCTAACTGCTATATCTCCTGCCGGGGGCTGACTGTTCCACCTTGCGGACAGCCAGAGCTGATAACTTATGAACCCTTGAAATTTGCCGCTTGTGCCTGACGAACAGTAATCTTGAGAAAGTGACACTCGGGAAAACTCGATAAACAAGGAGATAAAGATTATGAAACAGAACGAAGAGCAAGTCAGTACCGGAAAACTTATAGCCAAAGCGATAAGGTTAGTTGACCTGATAGACTATCAGGAAGGTTCTGTAGTAAGTAGAACGATAATTGATAAGAGGGCAGGAACTGTAACCTTATTTGCTTTTGATGAGGGACAGGGGTTAAGCGAACATACAGCACCATTTGATGCTTTAGTTTATATTCTTGATGGTGAAACTGAAATCGTTATCTCTGGCAAAGCCCTCCGTTTGAAGGAAGGTGAAATGGTTATAATGCCAGCCAATCAGCCGCATGCCCTCAAAGCGATAACTAAATTCAAGATGGTTTTAACCATGATAAGGTCTTAGTGTGAAGATACAAGGGATGACGATGTGTTTTTTATGGCTTTCCTCAAGGCTGTCCACAAACGATATGAAAAGTTCAGTGCCAAATCATACCCGGAGGAACGGAGATAAATGGAGCAACAGTTAAAAAATAATGAAAGGGAGTGATGACAGATGAAGCGCTTTAACTGGCAGATATTATTAGGTTTTTCTTTGGTTGTGTTGTCTGTAATTCTTTATTTTGTTCACTATTTGGTTTTTAGAGATTCCCACCATATTTTTATTTATATGTTAGGAGATATCGCGTTTATCCCGGTTGAAGTTTTGCTGGTAACACTGGTTATACATCAATTGTTGAGCATGAGACAGAAACGAGCTATCCTCGAGAAATTGAACATGATTATAGGTGCTTTCTTCAGCGAAGTGGGCGCGGGACTGTTAGCTTATTTTTCTGACTCTGATCCCCAATTGGATAAAATCAGGCAAGACCTTGTTGTGACCGGTGATTGGTCTGACCAGAAGTTTCTCAGTGTCAGCAAGCGCCTTAAGAACTATGACTATGGTATCGAGGTTCAAAAGGTTGATTTAGAGCATTTGCGTAGCTTCTTGGTGAAAGAAAGGGATTTCTTAGTGCGGCTGTTGGAAAACCCGAATTTGCTGGAGCACGAGTCCTTTACGAAACTTCTCTTAGCGGTTTTCCACCTGACCGAAGAATTGGTCAAAAGAGAAGATGTGAAGCGCCTGCCAGATACTGACTTTCAACATCTCGCAGGTGACATCAAAAGAGCTTACACATTATTGGTACGCGAATGGTTGGATTACATGAGATATTTGAAGGACAATTATCCATACCTATTTTCCCTGGCTATGAGGACAAATCCCTTTGACCAATGTGCTTCACTGATAGTGAAAGCCTGACTCAGATTCAAAAGCAAAGGATAGGAGGCAGTTTTCTTGAAGGAACAAAGTATTGGTGAGTTGTAGTCTGTGCTTTGCGGGCTCACACAATTTTGGCAGTAAATATTGTGAAGTAGTTCAGACTTTCTTTCTATCGGGTAAGTGAAACCTGAAGACCAAATCTATTAGTTGCTTACGGAGATTAGTCTCCTCCTCCTCCACCGGTTTCTTCAAAGCGTATGTACGTTCGTAGATTGTTTCCAGCTCCTGTTCACCAAACGCAATTTCGTCACTTATCTCCATTATTTCTCTCAAACTGGCGACGCGCTGACTGAGAAATTCTCGCTTCCGCTTCATCAGGGCGATTTGGTAACTTAGAGCTTTCCCTCTTCTTTCAGCGAGCTTGATTGCCTCCAAAAGAAATCTCTTTTGTCTTTCCAGTTCCTCGAATTGTTTCCTTAGAGTTCGCCGCTCTTCCTTACTACTCCTGTCCCCTCTGGCTATTCTCCTGAGTTCCTCCTGCAATTTGGCCACCTGTTTTAGCTGGTTGCCCAGATTTGCTTGTTTTTTCTGGCTCTGCCCTTCGAGAACAGATTCTACCTTTCCCAATCTCTGAAGTCGCTCTTGTAGAGCTTCCAGTTCATTTATTAGCTCCTTGACCATTGCTAACGCTCTCTTATTCTCTACGAGGACTGGTACCTGCTCTGCTATTCTTTCCATTTGAATCCCTGGGAAACAGCTGCGCCTCTTTAACCCCCATTATAAGCCTCAAGAAAAGTGTTAATCAATGGTTTTGCCAGGAATATTTTTAGCTAAAAGTTCAACGACTCGCTA
The DNA here is from genome assembly GCA_964547155.1 of uncultured Dehalococcoidaceae bacterium. Classification (GTDB taxonomy): domain Bacteria; phylum Chloroflexota; class Dehalococcoidia; order GIF9; family DYGU01; genus CAZJMM01. Next base: position 2,564 of record CAZJMM010000170.1, read on the forward strand.
ACTCGACAATGGTCACTCCGGCTCCACCTTCACCGTAGCCACCGAGACGAAAAGATTTGACTAAAGGATGTTTCCGTAGAGTACTGTGGACTGCCTGGCGCATCGTGCCTGTGCCTTTGCCGTGGACAATCCGGACGCAAAGCAAATCTGCCATAAAGGCAGCATTCAAGTAGTGGTCAAGTTTTGGTAGAGCCTCATCCAGCGTAAGACGTCTTAAATGTAATTCTGGGCTTAAACCTTCAGGATAGGGGTTCAAATTCTATTCGCAAGACCTCCCTGGTGGTTTTGGTAACCTTTGCCCGGTCATCAATGCGCCAGCCAGCGACCCACAAAATCTGCTCCGGGGAGCAAACAAGCGGGACTCGCTCCCGCCAGAAATGCGGAATCTTGGCATCTACCATGAAATCTTGGAGTTTTTTGAGCTCTTTCATTCCTAAAGGCTGGAACCTGTCTCCGGGCTGGCGCCTCCGCACCAAAAGCTTTTTGCCGACTTTACTTAAGTCAAAGTAAGCCACGTAGCTGTTATTTCTGACCGGTGTCGTCTCTCTAACGATATTCGTTACCACCCGCCAGCCAGAAAAAAAAGTTTCCCCTGGGATATTAAGTATGTAGTCCCGTTCGAGGACAGGCAGGGGACATGCTGGTGTCC
>CAZJMM010000171.1:0-1641 GCA_964547155.1 uncultured Dehalococcoidaceae bacterium
GTCCAGGTAGTGGTCGAGGATATAAGCCATCTCAGTTCGTCATACCCTTAATCCTGATGTTTCATGGTGGTGGTAGGAAACTGGAAGACCTGAGGGAAATAAAGGCGGAAACAAGCTTAAGGGAGCTTTTGGAAATCGAAAGCTTGCCCGCCTCATGCACTATTGGTGATTGGCTGAGGAGAATGGGGGAAGATGGTAGAGGTCTTTCCGGATTAGGTAAAGTAAATCATCATCTGGTAAGGGAAGTAGTCTTAAGAGACAAACGAAATGGTTACACCCTTGATGTTGATGCCTCAATAATAGAATCGGAGAAGGAAGAGGCTAAAGTTACCTATAAAGGGGAGAAAGGTTATCAGCCCCAGATGGGTTTTCTCTTTGAAGCTGGATTAGTGCTTGAAGATGAGTTTAGAGAAGGAAATGTTCCCGCAGGGTCTGGGGCAGTAGACTTCGTTGAGAGATGTTTTGCTGCCATGCCTCCCGGCAAATATATATACTACCTTCGAGCTGATAGTGCTCTTTATCAGGCTAAGGTGATAAACCTTTGCTTTGAGCGTAAGGTGCTCTTCACTATCACTGCTGACCAGGATAAAGGAGTAAAAGAGAGTATAAAGGCGATAAGAGAGTGGCGTCCTTATCAGGGAGATAGAGAAATAGGTGAAACAATACATACCATGAATGAAACTAAAGAAGCTTTCAGACTAATTGTGCTCCGCTGGCCTAAGCTGCAGGCGGAGCTATTTGACCGATCTCCATACTTTTATCATGCCATTGCTACCAATAGAGAAGAAGAGGCTAAGGAGGTGATTAAGCTTCATAACCAGAGAGGTGAAGTAGAAAATTACATTAAGGAACTTAAGAATGGCTTTGGGCTGGAATGGATGCCCTGTGGTGAAGCTTATGCCAATGCTGTTTTCTTCAGGATAGGAGTTATTGCCTATAACCTATTTCTGGCGATGAAACTCTTAGCTTTACACCCGTGGTATCGGACTTTTACCATTTCCACAGTAAGGTGGAGACTTTATCAGGTAGCTGGAGCGGTAGTCAGGCATGCTCACCAGCTATTACTTAAGTTGGCTGCGCCAATGAATAAGATAGTCTTATTTTGCAAATTCCGCTTGAGATGCTATGAGTTAGCCTATGGTTAGCCTGGTAACTTTTTTGAACTAACCTTTTCCTGATCTCCCGAACGGAGAAGTGGGGGACCTATTTCCCTGAAGATGAAAAATTAAGTTTGTGATGGCTAATAACGGGTTTTTAGTCAAATATTAATGCGGTTTTCCCGAGCTAGCGCCCCAAAATACTCCAGCCAAGGTCTTTAAGTCTCAAAAATTGATCAAAAATTTTTCAATCGCTGATTTCAGGTTGCCCCTGATCCGTGGATTTCAGGTGAGTGCAAAAGGTGATTTAGATATGATAAGCTAAAACCCAGGAGGTGACGATGAAACAGCGGGATGAAGTCCTGGGTGTGAAAATAGTTGGAGGTTTAAAAGAGGCATCAACCCCGTGGGCTGGTGCCTCGTTGTTTGTGGAGCTTTTCCGCCGTTCAGGAGTGGGCCGTGTAGCCAACAAGGTGCTCCAAAGCCTCATCTACGAGGGCTGCTTCTTTGAGACCTTGCTCTCTGAGTAGCCATAGTGCAGTAA
>CAZJMM010000171.1:1651-3198 GCA_964547155.1 uncultured Dehalococcoidaceae bacterium
GTGTAGCCAACAAGGTGCTGCCAGCCAAGGGGTCAGCCAAAGGGCTTAAGCAGGGGCAGACGGTGGAGAGCTTCGCTTTGTTAAGTGCCTTAGGCGGGGACTGCATTGAGGATATGCAGCGCCTTAGAGATGATGATGGCTTAAGCGGGATATTGGGCTACCGGCCGCCAGCACCGGAGACTGCCCGGCAGTGGCTGGATAGGTTCCATGATGAGTCACTGATGGTGCCACCACTACAGGGATGCTTCATACCGCCTGAATCCAAGCCACTGGCAGGGCTGAAGGAAGTAAGACGGCGAACGGTGTGGGCTTATGTTGAAGCCGTCCATCCAGGATGGGATGTAACCATGGACGTGGATGCCCAACTGATAGAAACGAACAAAGCCAATGCTCAGTATTGCTATGAAGGCTATAAGGCTTTCCAGCCGATAGAGGTATCCTGGGCGGAGACCATGCTGGTGCTGGCTGACGAATTTCGGAATGGGAATGTACCTGCCTCCAAGGATATTGCCCAGGTGGTAGATGAAGCCTACGAAATGCTCCCGCCCGGCCCCTGGCGGGTAAAGGTGCGCTCTGACTCAGCCGGCTACCAGCAGCCGGTATTAGACCGCTGGCAGGAACGGGGATGGCAGTTTGCCGTCAGTGCTGATATGAGTCAGCAACTCAGGCAGGAGATCGAGGCACTGCCAGCGGCATCGTGGCAAATGTGGAAAGTGGAAAGGAGTGGAGTGATACGGGAGTGGGCAGAAGTGCCCTACGTGCCTACCAGGCAGTATGAGAGGCGAGATAGCCAGCCTTACCGCTACCTGGCAATAAGGGTAAAACGGCAGCAGGGGGAGTTGTTCGATAATGGAGCAAAGGTGCGCCACTTTGCCGTGGTCACAAACATATGGGACATGGATGGTCAAGCATTATTGGAATGGCAGCGAGGCAAAGCAGGAACTATAGAACAGGTGCACCATATTCTGGTGAATGAGCTTGCTGCCGGCGTGTTCCCCAGCACCAAACATGGAGCCAATGCTGCCTGGCTAAGGCTACAGGTAATCACCCACAATCTGCTCCAGCTTCTGAAAAAGGTAGCCTTACCGGAGGAATACGCCAACGCTCACCCCAAGCGGCTGCGCTTCTCGGTATTCACCGTGATGGGACGAATGGTGAACCACGCTGGTCGGGTGCTATTGCGTATAGCTGACGCCGTTTTAGAGACACTCATTGCGCCAGCACGAAGGAAGATTTTACGGGTGATCTGGGATACAAGCTAACCCGGCCAATAACCACAAGCATCGCTCTATTTCGCATTAGTGCGCTGGGGCCTAATTTTTGCCTCGGACAGAATTCCCCCCTCTTTAACACCAATTCCTCGTCCTCTTGTCGGGACTCCGCGCCTGCTAAGGGAAGTTTAACACCTGACAGCGCCAAAAAAATCAGTAAAAACCTGTTGGTTGACCCCCAAATAACTGTTTTTTGTAAGAATCCACGGATTACGGTTTATCCCTGATCCGTGGATTTCAGGTGAGTGCAAAAGGTGATTTAGATATGATAAGCTA
>CAZJMM010000172.1:0-3177 GCA_964547155.1 uncultured Dehalococcoidaceae bacterium
CCCAGGTAACATGGGTCATGATAAGTAATTTTCTTCCCATACTCCTTGGTGAGCTCAAGCTTTCCCTCATTAATAAGCTCGAATAAAAATTGGGAGATATGAACCACATCAAAGTTGACCTTAAATTCGGGATACTCGTTTTTGAAGGTGTGGTAGCAATGAGGGGAGGAAACAAGGATTTTCTTCACGCCATTTTCGATAAAAGTTTTGATGTTTTCCCTGGCTAAGCGTTTGAATAATTCCTCATCGCCCGTCTTGCGGATGCTTTCTCCACAGCAATTCTCCTTGGAACCCAGTATCCCAAAATCTACCCCTGCCCTGTTAAGGATATTGGCTGTGGCAACAGCTACCTTTTTTAATCTTGAGTCATAGCTGGGGTAGCAGCCGGGAAAATACAAAACTTCCATCCCCTCGGTGAACGTTTTTACCGACAGACCTTCTGCCCAATCTGCCCTCTTTTCTCGTTCTTCACCCAAGGGGTTACCTTCAGCACCGAGGCTTGCACTTACGGTGTGGATTGGAGCAGGAGAAATCCCTGCTCCCGAGGCAATCCTGCGAAAAGATACCCCAACGTCTATCGTTTCCACTCCCCTGGGGCACCGCTGAGGGCAGTTTCCGCAGGTAGTACAACGCCATATATCTTCACCTTCTATCTCAGGCAAACCGAACGTAGCCTGTCTGACTATGTTGCGCATACTAAAGGTTCTAACCCTGTTCCACGGACAAACAGTATCACATAATCCGCATTGATAGCATAATTTGAAGGCTTCTCCACCAGTCTCTTTTATGGCATCTATTCCCTCTTTGAAGGGTGCTACAATCTCCACTGTCATTATTAATCCTCTTCTTTCGCCTTAACGTTTTATTTCTTCGCTAATCGGGTAATGGTATCCATTACCGTCTTCACTCCATGTTTTTTTACTAATGATTCTAATCCTATCTCCATCTCGCCCAGCTTCTCTTCTTCTTCCCCTTCCTCCTCCCTTTCTTCGTAAGTCAGGGCATCAGATAAGCACCACTGAACACACATCGGCTCTGGTAGTGGCGGTTCTTCTTCACACATATCACATTTTAGAGGGAGACCGGAATCAGGCTCTTTGAAAAGCTCCCTGGATGGGCAGGAAGCCCTGCAGAAGCCACACTCGTCATATTCCTTTCCGTCAATCGTATAAATGTATCTGCCATTACATTCGGCTTCAGTATATTCACCGGCTAATACCGGAACATAGATATTTTTCAGTGGCTCAAAAAGCACCCGGATCCGAGACCTCTCCGGATTAATGCTGCTATATTTTGGCGCAGCGTGAAAGGCGGAGCAGATTACCTCACATGCACGGCAACCATTGCATTTATCAACATCGATATTGATTACCTTAACTTTTTTCTTAACTTTGCTCATTATTTAAAATCCCTCTCTGTTCAAAGTCTTCGGTAATATAATCCATACCTAATTCGTGCAGAGACTCTTTAGTAGGAATACCTTCGTTATTCCATCCCTTAAATTTATAGTATTCATCAAGCAACTTAGCTTCATACTCTGGAAACCTTTTCTTCCAATGGTCCTCTGGAGGACGTTCGTCCTTTCTTCTTAAGCCTTTCCTCACATTAATGGCTCTAACTAAATTTCGAGTCCTGCTGGCTATTTTCCACAGTTCATGTTCACCGATGTCTATTCCAGTGGCATGTGAGATCAAAATCGGTAGATTGTGAATATGGTAGGGAGGCTTGATCGGAAATGATGACAAACCGGCGCAGATTCCAGTGGAGTCATCAATGTAATGCATGATTTCCTGCCAGTCAACAAGTTCAGAGACTACATCAATAGGTGGCCAAAATGGAAAATTCTTGCCTTCTTCCCCCCATTCCAAAACAAATTGCTTGAATTTTTCTTCCTTTCCGGTAGGAACTTGGACCCAATCTTTTACAAACTCTTCTCTCACTTCTTTAGGAAGAGGTGCCTGCGGGATCTGCCCTTCAATCTGGGTAATGTTTGCCTTCTCGCCAGTAGACCACATAAGGTAATAAATGGGGTTAAGCATTCCCAATTTAATAGGCACCTGTTCATGTTTCTTAATGGTATTATGATCGTAGGCTTCTGCCTCCTTGCCAATCTGACGGGCTGCCCAGTAAACGCCATTAGCTAAAACATCTCCAATCCCTTCCCGCCGAACAATTCTGTCAAGCAGCCAGTTGAATCTCCCCTCTACATCAGAGGGCATTCCTTCTAGGTCCTTATCGGTCAAAATGCCAGCTTCGTAAAGCTCAAGGGCAAAGGCTAGAACTTGTGGGGCTGAGAATCCGTCCACTCCATAGTGCTGAGCACGAGCAGCAATTCTAAGACCAAAATCAATGTCGTCTGCCATCGCTGCCATTGTATAAGTAAGTTTCGAGAAGCATTTCATTATGTATGTTGGATGTCCTGGGTAGTAAACTATTCCTGCACACTTCACCGGACAGTTATAGCAACTTATTAATCTCTTCCGCGCATTTTCCAGAATTTCTGCCCACTTCTTTTTAACTTCTTCGTTCCAAAAATCTTTTCTCCGATGGCGGGCATTTCCCCAGGCGAAACTGTTGAGATGCCACTCTTCATCATGCAATGTCATCTCTTGTGGTGACCCAATGTAGGCTAAAATGGGTGGTACACCTGTTATTGGATTATTTAGTCGATAGTCTATAAATTTTAGAACATCGTTGCAAAGTTCCATAAATTCAGCCGGTCGGGCAATATTGACGTCCTTTGTTCCACGAACAGCTATCGCCTTTAACCTTTTGTCTCCCATAACGGCGCCTATTCCTAATCGGCTGGCGCTGCCCCTATGAGTCTCGATAGAAGCAAAATAGACCCTGTTTTCACCAGCCAGTCCAATAGAAATCACCTGGGCTTTTGGTTCCTTCAACTCCTCTCGAATAAGTTCTGCAGTCTCATAAGTGCTTTTACCTTGCAAATGAGAGGCATCACGTATTTCTACTTTGCCATTGTTTATCCACAAATAAACTGGATTGGGGGACCTGCCACGAATGATTACTTTGTCATAACCGGCAAATTTCAATTCTGGTGCCCAAAATCCTCCCATCATTGAATATGCCATTAACAAAGTCTGAGGAGAAAAGGTAGAAACAATGGTACGATTAGCACCAGGAGCAGGTGTGCCACATAAAAGACCAGTGCTAAAT
>CAZJMM010000173.1:0-3175 GCA_964547155.1 uncultured Dehalococcoidaceae bacterium
TGCCTGTCTCGTGGGCTCGGAGATGTGTATAAGAGACAGGTTCGTATCCCGGTGGAGAATAGAATTGGTGAAGAGGGCAAAGGTCTTGGTCCAATAGTTTCTACTGTGGCGGCAATTGGAAGAATCGGCGGCGCAGCCATTGCTCTCGGGATTGCTCAGAGTGCCTTTGAGGTGGCTGCCAAATATGCCAAAGAAAGGCATCTATACGGGAAACCACTTGCTGAGCTTCAAGCTCTGAGGTTCTGGCTTGCTGAAATGGACCTGAAGATTAGGGCAGCAAGACTTTCTTTGTATTACGCCGCTTGGCTTTTGGACCAGGGTAAATCACCGAGAGAAACGGCTAAGGAGGGTTGTGGAGCTAAATATTTATGCTCGAAAACAGCAATCGACGCTTGCCTCAAGACAATAGAGCTACTTGGCGGTTACGGGACAACGCCGGAGTTTGGCGTAATTACGCAATTCAAGACTGCCCTTGACACAGTCAACGCTGCAGGTTCTGACCAGGTCATGCTACAGACCATCTCTAGTGAACTTGTCGGCGGCTAATAGTTAGGGGTTAGCCTTGAACATAGTTGTATGTATCAAACAGACTCCTGACCCTGAACATTTCTCCAAGATCACAATTGACCCGACAAGAGGAACAATACAGCGGGAAGGCATCCCCTCTGTAATAAATCCGCTCGACCGGCATGCTTTGGAAGAGGGATTGCGGCTTCGGGAGAAGTTTTCTGGGAAGGTAACTGCTATCAGTATGGGCCCACCCCAGGCGAGAGAAGTCCTGGAGCTGGCGTTGGCCATGGGGGTAGATGAGGCTATCCTCCTTTGCGATAAAGCCTTTGCTGGAGCTGATACTCTGGCTACAGCTTATCCGTTGGCTGGTGCTATTAAGAAGTGTGGTACTATTGACTTGGTCATCTGTGGCAATATGAGTGTCGACGGAGCTACCGGTCAAGTGGGACCTCAGCTCGCTGAGCTGCTGGATATACCTCATATCACTTTCGTCAGTAATGTTGAGTTTCGGGGCAGAAGGTCACTGGTGGTCAAGCGAGAATTGGAATATGGTTACCTGAAGACAGAAGTTGAGCTACCGGTGTTGCTGTGCGTGGTGAAGAGTATCAACGAGTACCGGCTACCTACGGTGATAGGTATTATGGAAGCCATGCGCAAAGAGATAAAGACCTGGGCAGCCTGTGACATAGAGGCAACCTCAGAAACAATTGGGCTTGCTGGTTCTCCTACAGTGGTAACCAACATCTATGAACGCAAGGTAGAACGAAAGCGTGAAATTCTTAAAGGAACTCCGGAGGAGATGGCGAGGCAGACAGCGGCGAAACTCCATGAGCTGGGAGTACTATAAAGCCTTTTAATATTGGAGAGAGGTTTAGTTAATGAGTAATGAAGTTTGGGTCTGGGCTGAGCAGAGAAATGGTCAGTTGATGGGAGTTTCGCTGGAGATTCTAAACACAGGCTCACAGTTAGCTCAGAAGCTGGGTAGGGAGGTGGTAGCAGTGCTTATTGGATATCAAATTAGCGGTTTGGCTGCTGAATTAGTAGCCTACGGAGCCAATAAAGTTTATACCATTGATAAACCTGAACTCAGTTTGTACCAGAGTGATGTCTATGCCAAAATTCTGGCTGATTTGGTGCAAAAAGACGAACCAACAATTCTGCTTCTGGGAGCCACCAATGTAGGAATGGACCTTGCCCCTCGAGTGGCTGCTAAGCTAAAAACTGGTCTAACTGCTCACTGTGCTGACCTGCGCATTGATGATGTGGGCGGTAAGCCTTTATTGGTAGCCGATGTCCCTGGCTTTGGTGGAAATATGGTGGTCAGTATTGCTTGCCCTGAGAGAAGACCCCAAATGGCTACCGTGAGACCCGGTGTTATGGAGCGACCAAGTAAAGAGAGCACGAGAAAAGGGGCTATTATTCCAGTTGAGATTGAGATTAGGGATAAGGATTTCCGGGCTCGGACAGTAGAAATAGTTGAACAAAAACCTGAAGGCGCTCCGCTAGAAGCGGCTGAAATCGTCGTTGCCGGGGGCTGGGGATTAAAATCGGTAGGTGGTTTTAAGTTCATTGAGGAGCTTGCAAGTGTGTTGGGTGGTTCAGTAGCTGGCACGAGACCAGCGGTTGATGCCAATTGGGTGACCGAGGACCGGATGATCGGTTCCAGCGGCAAGACGGTAGCCCCAAAGCTCTTCATAAGTGTTGGAGCTTCTGGAGCAACCCATTTTACCACCGGCTTTCTTAAGTCGAAAACTATTCTGGCTGTGGATCAAAACCCCAAAGCGCCCATTTTTGAGGTCTGCGATATTGGTATCTGTGGAGATGTAGCGAAGGTTGTCCCTTGTTTAATAGGCGAGATTAAGAAGATAAAGGCAGGCTAGTCAGCGCTGAAGTACCCGCTGTCTTTTTTGCCTTTTTAGGTTTGGCTCAGACTGTTGTGACATCTCCAAAAGGTGGTTAGAGGTGAGAGAGCAAGGGAGAAATCTTTTGGCTCAAGTCAAGGGGCTACTTCGCCAGTTTGACCTTAAAACTAAAAAGAGACTGGGACAGCATTTTCTCATTGACAAAAATGTGCTGGAACAGATAGTCTCAGCGTCTGAGCTTGCTCAGGAAGATGTGGTGGTTGAAGTAGGCCCGGGGTTGGGGCTTCTGACCAAAGAGTTAGCCAAAAGAGCAGATAAAGTTATTGCCGTAGAGCTGGATACCCAACTTGTAGCTGTGTTGAAAAGGACCTTATCCACTTCTGGCAGTATCTTCATTGTCCATGCTGATATACTGAAAGTATCTCCGTTGGAGTTGATAAAAAGATATTCTGGTGGCACCACTCAATACAAAGTGGTGGCTAATCTACCCTACTACATCACCTCACCAGTCTTGCGTCATTTCCTGGAGGCTTCCCTTAAGCCGCAGCTAATGGTAATCATGGTGCAGAAGGAAGTGGGTGAGGCGATAGTGGCTTTCTCAGGGAAAATGAGTCTGCTCAGTATCAGCGTGCAGTTTTACGCTAAACCAAGCGTAGTTGCTTATGTGCCAGCGAGTAGCTTTCATCCCCAGCCTAAGGTGGACTCCATGGTCTTGCGGCTTGACCTTTTAGACAAACCGGCAGTAGCTGTGTCTGATGTGGCTGGCTTCTTTGATGTGGTCAGGGGTGGTTTTAGTTCTCCCC
>CAZJMM010000174.1:0-3163 GCA_964547155.1 uncultured Dehalococcoidaceae bacterium
GCTAGAACTAATACTTGACAGTTTAAGCTAATTATGGCAAAATAATATTAGAAGCCACGTAGTTCCTGAATTTTACTTCAGGAGGTGTGCTATGAGGCTTCAGGTATTATTTGGAGTGTGGCAAGTAGATAGTTGGTGCCCTGCCTGCGTGGCAGGGCAGGCGGAATCTAGGCTCAGCTCAACTGAATAAGTTGGAGGTCAGTCTCAAGAAGAGAGACCTAATGCGGTTAAATATCGCAAGTGAGTTGGGTCGTAGAAAACTAGATTTATACGTGGAGGGTACATAAAGAAGTACTCTCCACTTTTTCATGAAAAGATTGAGTTGAGGGTACAAAGGTTCGTTTAAAGAGGTAGGTCACCATACTTATCATATCTGGGATTGTATCCTGGCACTATTAACGGTGGTTGAACCAGTTTTTCACCAAGATTTGTTTGGAATCATTAGGTAAGTTAATACCGTCTCTATTTGGCTAGCACCTTCATCGACTTCAGCAGATACTTATCTACGTCTTTACTATGCTGCCAGCAATCACACAAAGGAGTATATACTATTTCTCCCTTCACCTCCCCGACCATACAACCTTCACTCCCATTGAGTATAGCCTCAACTGCGGCCATGCCTAGCTTACTGGCTAAGAGCCTGTCCCTCGCTGTAGGTGAGCCTCCTCTTTGCAGATGGCCTAAGATACAAACGCGACAATCAACCTTTAGACGATACTTAACATACTGGGCGATTTCGACAGTATGCCCCATTTCATTACCTTCAGCCACTACTACTATGCTACTTCGCTTGCCTCTACGAAAGCTTTCCCGCAATGTCTGGCACAGGTCTTCCACGTCAATCGTCACCTCGGGGAGAAGAATCTCCTCAGCACCAGCAGCGAGCCCAACCTCGAGGGCAATGAAACCGCTTTTCCTCCCCATCACTTCCACGAAAAAGACCCGCTCAAAGGCCTCCGCAGTATCCCGAATCTTGTCTATGGCCTGTAGAGCGGTATTTATAGCTGTATCGAAGCCGATGGTATAATCAGTGCCGTAAATATCGTTGTCAATAGTAGCCGGAACGCCAACTACCTTAATGTGTCCTGCCTCAGTGAGAGCCACAGCCCCTCGAAAGCTCCCATCACCACCAATGACCTCCAGACCTTCAATACCCTCCTGCCCTAAAACCTCAACTCCCTTCCTTATTCCCTCAGCCGTCTTAAATTCCTCACAGCGGGAACTCTCCAACACGGTTCCTCCCCGCTGCATGATGTTGGCCACTGTGCGCCGGTTCAGCTTCACAAATTCCCCAGCCAAGAGGCCGGAATAGCCACGCCGAATCCCCACCACCTCAGCGCCGTACTGCAAGGCGTTACGAACCACAGCTCTGACACAGGCGTTCATACCCGGCGCATCACCGCCACTGGTTAGGACACCAATCTTTTGCATATTACCCCTTATATCGGCACAGCAAATAGCCTTAACCATCAATTTACAAGTGTGAACAGCTTCCCACAAGAGGGTAAACCAGTAAATGGTTTGAATGCTTACACCCAAGTCGAATAAAGGTGGTAAACCAGAGGTCAATCAACTAAGAGCGATAAGGCTAGATATACTGCTACCGCTCCAACATCATGGCCATCCCCTGCCCCCCGCCGATACAAAGGGTAGCCAGACCACGATGAGCATCCCTTCTCTCCATCTCATAAAGCAGCGTTACCAGCAATCTGGCACCAGTGCCACCGATAGGATGGCCGAGGGATATTCCTGAACCGTGGGGATTAACGTTCTCGCAGCCAGGCTCACAAAATTCCTTACTTTCACCATAGCGTGGAATGCCCAATTCTTTCATACAGGCAATAGCTTGCGAGGCAAAGGCTTCGTTCAGCTCAATCAGCTCCACATCCTTAATGCTGTAACCTGTCCTGTTGAGCAGTTTACGTGTAGCTGGTATCGGTCCAAGCCCCATATACTTGGGGTCTACACCACCAGAGGCATATCCCCTTATAGACGCCATAATTCTTAAACCATTTTCCTCAGCAAATTTCCTAGAAGTGATAAGCAAGGCAGCCGCACCATCATTTATCCCCGAAGAATTCCCCGCAGTAACAGTCCCATCCTTTGCAAAAGCTGGCGCTAGCTTGCTCATCCTTTCCACATCGGTCTCCATCGGTCTTTCATCAGTATCAAAGGCTAAAGGCGCCCCTTTCCTCTGTGGAATCTCTACCGGTACAATTTCTTCCCTGAACGTGCCGTCCCTTGTTGCCTTTAGCGCCCTATGGTGGCTCTCGGCACCCAGTTCATCCTGCTCCCTTCGAGATATATTGTAATCTCGGGCTATATTTTCCGCGGTTACCCCCATATGGTAGTTATAAAATATTTCATAAAGTCCGTCGAAGACCATCATATCCAGAGCTTCAGCTTTGGCACCTACATCCATGCGGTATCCCCAGCGCGCCTTAGGCAGAGCATAGGGGACGTTACTCATGTTTTCCATTCCCCCAGCTATGATAGCATCCGCATCCCCGGCCTTTACCGCCTGAGCCGCCAAAGCCACCGCTTTCATACTAGAAGCGCATACTTTGTTCACAGTGATGGCATTTATTTCCTGTGGTACTCCGGCTCTAATACTTGCTTGTCGGCCTGTATTCTGCCCCTGACCTCCTTGAATAACGTTGCCTATGATAACTTCGTCTATTTTCAATGGTCGTAGACCTTCATCCCAGTCCATATATTTCGCCTCGACCTCACTCCTGTCCACGCCTTTCAAAATAACAGGTCTTAACTCTTTTACTTCGTCTGGAACCACCGGTCTCACCCCTGCTCTCTTCAACACCTCTTTGATCACAGTCTTGCCCAGGTCAACAACTGGGACATCCCTTAAAGCCCCGCCAAAAGCTCCCACTGCCGTTCGAACTGCGCTAACGATTACCGGTTGTCTCTCATCCATTTATTACTTTCTCCTCCATATCTGGTCTAAGTTTTGCTAGAATAACTATCCAGCATCTGTTCCAAACTGGGCATTTTATCACAATCTGGTGAAACTGTCTAACCGAGAGTATGTATAGTCTAGTGCTGGCTCTGGGGCTTCATTTACTGGTTTTCTCAATATCTATCAACCGTGTGGGATTAGCAACATTTTGGGGGTCAAGCGCCTTTTTAATACCGGGCAATATCAGAC
>CAZJMM010000175.1:0-3132 GCA_964547155.1 uncultured Dehalococcoidaceae bacterium
TCCCCAAACTACCAGCAATCATTAGTCTTTACCATTAGCATCAGTCTTGTAGGTAAAAGGTCCGTGAATGCCACCATTTGCATCGGTAATTTTGATTGCGTATTCAGCGGAACGAGATGGTGAGATTTCTACCGTGAGGATAACTTCCGCTTCTTTCACATTTTCATGATGTTTGGTAACACCACCCGGTTTCGGTCTGCCCATCGCAGTGCAGGAAATGGTGCTCTTCTTTTTGGCTGCCTTTCCTTGTACAGGGATGGTAACTGTTGGCTTAGTTTGGTCGTTACTGGAAATGGTGAGTTCGTCCTTAAAAAGTCCACCAGTTTTTGGCGAAAAACAGACAGTAACGGTGACTGATTTCCCCGATGGTAGAGGATAGGCGCTCCAGATTTTGCCACATAAGTCAAAAGGAGAATTAGCACCGCCTTTGATGGTAACAGCACCAATCCATAGCTCGGCGTCACCAACATTCTTTATTGTCAACTCACGTTCGGCAGTTGTGCCTACGGGCACTTCCCCAAAATCGAGGCTGGTGGGGCTGACCTCTATCTTTGGAAGCTTGGGCAGGACGACATCGAATATAGTGGTGAGTTCTACCGGGAGCATTCCTGCTGTCCACGCCTGAAACCTGGCTTCATAAGACGTGCCCGGAGTCGTGGGGCGAAAACTCCATGTCGCTGTAACTGTACCCCAACCACTGACTGGAGTGAAGCTGGAATTCGGGGGCAGAGCAATGGCAGAGATATTAACTGCACGGGACGGAGTCACTGTAGCGCTGAGTTCCACTACCGACTCCTGCCCTACAAATACTGTGCACCTTATTAAGTTGGCAGCAATTTGCTGGCAGGAGCCCGGAGAGACCAATCTGCCATGGAATTCCAGTCTTATCTCTCCCGGTGGCGGCTCTTCATACTGTCCCGGGGGATAAAATAAGTCAAATTGAACTTGTTGCTTGGAAGCGCTGGCACCTTCGAGGAATGCCAAAGGGGCGCTCCACATCATCAAGCCCAAAGTAACCAGAAGAAGGAATTTACTGAACTTTCTCATCCCACAACTGCATCTACGAAGCTAAATTTCATTTTAAATTCCCTTATCGAGTAAGTCAATTAGCTTGTGATATAATGCCGAATCAACAAATGGACTATAAACAAGCCGAAGACTATATCCTTAGCTTTACCGACTACGAAAAAATACCAGGGATTCTTTATACCTCAGCCAATTACGATTTGAGGCGCATGGATGTCCTGCTCCAGCCCCTCGGTGATCCCCATCTTTCAGCAAGAACGGTGCATATAGCTGGCACTAAAGGTAAGGGGAGTACAGCGGTGATGATTGCTGAAGCCCTTATTGCTTCAGGCTATGTTACCGGGCTGTACACTTCCCCACACCTTCATTCCTTGAGAGAGCGCATCAGACTAAATGGTGCTTTAATTTCGGAGACTGACTTTGCTTCTCTAGTGATGACGCTTAAGCCAATAGTGGATGAGATAAATGACAAAGCCATGTATGGGCAACTGACCACTTTCGAAATTCTCACGGCTCTAACCTTTGCCTATTTCCACAAGAAACAAGCTGATTTTCAGGTTTTGGAAGTCGGCTTGGGGGGCAGGCTTGACGCTACTAATGTAGTTAAACCCGAAGTCTGCGTGATCACTTCTATAAGCTTAGACCACACCGAGGTTTTGGGTAATACCGTAGCCAAAATAGCTGGAGAGAAAGCTGGCATTATTAAGCCCGGTTGTACTGTAGTCAGCGCTCCCCAGCTCCAAGAAGCTGCCAGAGTAATTGAAGGGGTATGTCGAGAGAAAGGAGCGGAGTTAATTCAGGTGGGGGAGGATATTACTTGGCAAAAGATGAATTCCGACCTTCACCAGCAGTCTCTGGTAGTTCAAGGGAAAAGAGACAGTTATCATCTTACTGTCCCTCTTTTAGGCGACCACCAGTTAGAAAACGCAGCGACTGCGGTCGCTGCGTTGGAAGTCTTGACTTCTTTGGGGACTAAAATCTCAGCCGAAAATATCCGGGAAGGGCTTGCCCAGGTAAAGTGGGCTGGTCGACTCCAAGTTATGAATTATCATCCCCTTTTAGTGGTTGACGGGGCACATAATGCCTACTCTATGAAGAGGCTGGTGGAAGCTATTAAGCTAAATTTCGACTATGACCGATGTTTTGTGGTCTTCGGGACTTCATGTGATAAAGATGTTTCTGGGATGGCAAAAGAACTTCTTCCCTTATCCCCGGATGTTTCTGTTACTTGCTCTTCCCATCCCCGAGCCGCTCCGACATCATTATTGGAAAGCGAATTCAGTAAACAAGGTTTTAAGGTAAAAATAGCTGGTGACGTTTCTGAAACCTTGTCTCAAGTCTTAGCCCTGTCCGGTGATAAAGACTTTGTTCTTGTCACTGGTTCCCTTTTCGTGGTTGCTGAAGCCATAGACTATGCTGCCGAATACCTGCGTGGATAGGATGAACGCTCTCAAGATTAGGATTACGTCGTCTTAAGTAAATGACTCAGGACTCCCCGCTAACTTCAGTAGTAGAAAGAGCCTCTTCGGGTAGCATTGGAGCCAAAATACGTTGCAGCGCCATAGTATGGCTGCATAGATGCCACCGGGAAAAGAAAAAGCAGGAGCAATGCCACTTTCCACCCTTGTAGCCCAGGTCATAAGTGTTGTGTTCCCCTCGGAACTTGGCTTTAAAATCGGAGAAAGTAATCCGGTCAGGTTCTTGAGCATAACGTTTGGCTTTTTCAATCTTGCCAACAATACTGGATTGCATTTTTATCCTCCGTGATAAGTATATAACATGGCGGGTAAGAAATCACCTTCGGTGGGAGGACTCGATGTCATTGTAAGGAACCCAGTGCCACGCTTTCGGCTCGCAGTGACATAAAGAATTGATTTGTCTATATTGGCTTGACAAAGAATGGCGGTTAGAATTATGCTCACTTTGTTTTTTTGGTTAAGGAGGGTTTTAGCAAAATTGAGATTTTTAGTATTCTTATTAATTATTGGTTTGGCACTTTTAGTCGCCGGTCTGCTGCGGATTTTTGTATGGTAATTTGAAAGAAAAAGGAGGTGCAGGAAATTGGCTGAAGCTTCAGCAATAACCGATGAAATCAAAGCTTTACTA
>CAZJMM010000176.1:0-2756 GCA_964547155.1 uncultured Dehalococcoidaceae bacterium
ATATATACCGGTACGGTAGGAAAACCGATGTCGAATGCATATCTGGCTACCAGAGTGACAACGATAACCCCCAGGATGGCACCCCACCGCATCTTGTTGAATACGCCGAGGCGCATTACCAGTGTTTCTTCTTCTGGTGTACGCTCAGTCTCTACTCCAGGCGCAATCTTGTCACTCATGGTATGTGGTCGCTGACTAAGTAACTCGACCTTTCGCTGTGCCCGTGTTAGTCCCTGTTCAGGAGGCGAAGCATGGAACGGAGTGATGAACAGATCAAGGAACTGGAGATGCTGGCTCACAAGTCGCCAGGGAATGTAAACTCAAGATGACTTAACTTCAGCTTCAGCATTGCTTGAGATAACGCCAGATTCGGCATCGACATCAGCCATCCGCGGTCCACCGGAAACGCTAATATTCCAGTCTTTAACCGGTTCAATTTCTTCCATCTCGTCAAGGCGTCCCATTTCCGCCAGTCGGTCGTAGATCGTCTGCCAGGCGCAGGGAACATTCTGTGATATTTCGCACTTGCCACCCGACGACCCACCGCAGGGCCCATTAAATAGGCTCTTGGCGCACCTAACCAAGGGACAGATGGCTGCCGTCCGGCCTAGAATACACCTCCCGCATTGCACACAGGCCTCAACAAAATGACCAGGTCTATCTTCAATGCCTAGAAATAGAGTATCTACCCCTGGATAGACCGGTTTAGTTTCGTGTAGGCTAACCGTTTGTACTCCAAAGGAGCAGGCCATCACTAGGATACAGTCAGCCGCCGCAATATCCTCAGCGTTTTCCCGCATGGCATCTCCGGTGAGTTCATCACAAGCTGTGGGTATCACCATCCAGCCGGTAACCTCTTTACCGCTGGCTTCAATATTGGCCTTCATTGCTATGACTTCGGCTGTTCCCCCGGTATGACACATGGTGGCGCAGGTGCCACAACCGATAATATACACACTCTGGCATTTATCAAGATAGTGCATGATCTCTGGCAAAGGTTTCTGTGCCGAAATTGTTTTCATGCTCTCCCCCCTTAGTTATCTAAAGTCTGCTTCTCATAATCATCTCTGAAGTACTTCAAAGCATCTACTATGGGCAATGGGGCTGCTTGCCCTAACCCACACAAGGAACAGAGCATCATAGTGTCGGACAGGCTCTCCAGAGCCTTGACATCTTTCTTTGACCCCTTACCCCGACAAAATCTCTCGAGCGTCTCAACCATTACCTCAGTCCCTTGCCGGCATGGGGTACATTTACCGCAGGATTCGTCCGCTAGGAACCCCATGGTCCTGTAGACAATGTCTATCACATCCCGACTCTCATCAAACACGGTGACGGCACCCGCACCAAGGACGTTTTCAAAGTCGAGGGGAGTATCTATTAGCTCATAGGGCAAGATTCTGCCTGCGGCCCCACCTATTTGTATCATTTTGACATTCGGGGCTAAGGCCAGTTCCTCAACCAGTTCTCGCAAAGGGGTCCCCAGCACCAGTTCATACACGCCGGGTTTAGCCACGTCACCACTCACCGAGAAGACCTTGGTGCCCTTGCTCCGCTCGGTTCCAATATTGGAGAACCAGCCACCCCCCTTAAGTATAATCTGGGGTATATTCATCAATGTTTCTACATTATTGATGATTGTTGGTTTTTGCCACAGCCCGGCTACGGTTGGAAACGGCGGCCGATAACGTGGTTCCCCCCGCCTCCCCTCAATAGACTCCATCAAGGCAGACTCTTCACCGCATACGTAAGCACCGGCACCCTCTCGAATAGCAACATCAAAACCAGCCAAAAGCTGCAACTGTCTAGCCTGATTCAGTGCATGTTCCAACAAGCTAAGCAAATAGTGGTACTCAGCCCGAAGGTAAATATAACCCTGTCTGGCACCGACGGCGTAGCCAGCAATCGACAGACCCTCGATGAGAGTGAATGGGTCGTTCTCCAGTATATATCTATCTTTGAACGTGCCAACTTCTCCCTCATCAGCATTGCAGATAACATATTTTTCCTCACCGGGTGAGTTTCTCGCTCCCTCCCATTTGATACCACAGGGAAAGCCGGCACCTCCCCGCCCACGCAACCCCGACACCTTTACCTCTTTAATTACCTCTTCCGGAGTCATCTGACGCGCTTTTTCCAGGGCTTTAAACCCGTCTCTTTCCAATGAAGTGCTGATACGCCTGGGGTCAATGAACCCGCAATTTCTTAACACAATCTTCGTCTGCGGCATCAGAGCGTCCTTGGGAATGGCTGAGCTTCATTCATAGCTCTGCAAAATCTGCAATATTTTGGATGGAGTCAGGTCAACGTGGACATCGCTATTTACCAGCATCGCCGGAGCTCTATCACAATGGCCGATGCAATTGGCTAACTCGAAAGAGAACCTGCTATCAGGGCTAGTCTCACCGGGCTTAATCCCGATTTCTCTCTCCACCGTCTCAATAATAGCGTGGCTCTTTTTTAGATAGCAGGGCACACTTCGGCAGATTCTGATTATGTTTCTGCCCAGCGGTTTGATGCTAAGAAACGAGTAAAAACTGGCGACCCCGTAGACTTCATTCACTGGCACATCAAGGGAACGGGCTAGCTCTATCATCAACGCCGGGGACAGACAACCAAACTTGGCCTGTGCTTCTTTTAACACTACAAGCAAGTTTTCCGATACTTCGCTATGGAAAGTAACTTTCTTAGTCATTCATCCTGTCACGAATAAAGCTGGGCCTTCTTTCTTCTCACCGATTCGGGTTGGTTTGCTC
>CAZJMM010000176.1:2766-3123 GCA_964547155.1 uncultured Dehalococcoidaceae bacterium
AGCCCAATGTCCAGGTCGGCGGCTATCTTCCTTAATTCACAACGATTAGCCTTGTCACAAACAAGACAACTGTCAGGGTGGCTGGCCAGCATGAGTTCCACCAGTATCCGGCGTGCTTCTATGACCTTGGGGGTTTGGGTATGTACTACCATACCTTCGGTGATAGGAGTATGACAGGAGCCAACCAATGTCCTAAAGCCCTCAACCTCGACTACACAAAGCCGGCAGGCCCCGAACGGGGGCAAATCTTCCAGATAACACAGGGTAGGAATATGAATTCCATTCTCCCGCGCTACTTCAAGAATGGTCATCCCTTCACGCCCGCTAAATGGAACGCCATTCATTGTTAGCGCTATG
>CAZJMM010000177.1:0-3122 GCA_964547155.1 uncultured Dehalococcoidaceae bacterium
AAGGGGAGGAAGCCAAAGCCTATATTGTCATCCTTATCAACGAGGATATCGGCTCTAAGCGGTCTGACTATGATGCCGGTATAGCCGCCGGATATATAACCTTGGTTGCCTTAGAGCATGATGTTGGTAGTTGTTGCTTCACCAATATTAACCATATGGAGCTAAGACGGATACTAAACATTCCTGAAACTCACAGGATTGCCATGGTGATAGCTCTGGGTTATCCTAACGAAAGTCCGGTTGCCGAGGAATCTACTGGCAGCACCGACCGCTGGAGGGATGGACAAGGTACCTTGCACGTGCCAAAAAGAAGATTAGCTGACATCCTGCACAGGAATAGCTATGGATAGTAACCAGTTTAAAAAGGAAGTGAAATTATGAGCAACCGTGTTGTTGTTACCGGAATGGGGGTAATCAGTCCCCTCGGTCTCACCGTTTCTGAGACATGGGAGGGACTGATTTCAGGCAAGTCAGGAGTTGACCGTATAACCCTATTTGATGCCACAGCCCTTGATACCAAGTTTGCTGCTGAAGTGAAAGGTTTTGACCCTGCGAACTATGTTGACCGCAAAGAAGCCCGCCGTATGGACCGTTTTACCCAATTTGCCTTGGCAGCTACCCTTCAAGCCTTAGAGCAAGCCAGACTTAAGATTGACCAAGAAAACGCGAATGACATTGGCGTCCTCTTTGGTAGTGGTATTGGAGGTTTAATGACCATGTTTGACCAGATTAAGATTTTGCTGGAAAAAGGTCCAGGCAGGGTCAGCCCCTTTACGGCGCCAATGATGATTAGCGATGCCGCTCCCGGGCAAATCTCCATAATCGTAGGCGCTAAAGGTCCAAATTTTACCGCTACCTCAGCCTGTTCCAGCGGCTCTGATGCCATTGGCGAAGCCTACGAAATTATAAAGCGGGGCGATGCCAAGGCGATGATTGCTGGAGGTGCTGAAGCGGCGATTAACCCCCTTGCTGTAGCTGCCTTTAATGCCGCTCGTGCCCTTTCCACCAGAAATGAAGACCCGCAAAAAGCTTCCCGCCCTTTTGACAGCCAACGGGATGGCTTTGTTATAGGTGAAGGTGCTGGCACCTTCATTCTGGAAGACCTCTCTTTTGCTTTAGAAAGAGGTGCCTCTATTCTGGGAGAAATTGTCAGTTACGGAGCCACCAGCGATGCTTACCATATTACCCAACCTGATGAGAATGGGGACGGTGCTGCCAGAGCCATGAGCCGAGCTTTAAAGAAAGCTAACCTCAAACCTACCGAAATTGATTACATTAATGCCCATGGCACCTCAACCCCCCTCAATGATAAGACAGAAACTTTAGCCATCAAGACCGTCTTTGGTGAGCGTGCCTACCATATACCTATCAGCTCAACTAAGTCCATGATTGGGCACCCACTTGGTGCTGCTGGGGCTATAGAAAGTGTAGTTTGTCTCCTCACCATCAACCACGGGATAGTCCCACCAACCATAAATTTGACTAATCCTGACCCTGAATGCGACCTGGACTATGTGCCTAATGTAGCCCGCCGAGCTGAAGTCAACGTAGCCATGAGCAATTCTTTCGGCTTTGGTGGGCATAACTCGGTCTTAGTTTTCCGACGCTACACCGAGGCACAGGGGTGAGCCGAACCCATTGGAAATTATTACCACCCATCCCAGCAGAGCAGACAGCCACTGCCGGTATCCATCCTTTAATCGTCCGACTCCTTTACAATCGTGGTATTACTGAGCCTTCCCAGTTTGAGCTATTTCTTAGTGCCGACGCTCGTTTGCAGGGCGACCCGTTTCTGCTTCCTGATATGCCCCAGGCTGTGGGTAGGATTTACCAGGCTTTGCTTTCCGGGGAAAAAATAGCCATCTACGGCGACTTTGATGCTGACGGAATAAGCGCCACCGCCCTCCTTGTCCAGGGACTGTCAGCCTTGGGTGGAAGGATTATCCCTTACATACCCCACCGTCTTCATGAGGGCTATGGCTTGAAGGTAGCGGCTCTGGAGAAACTCCGAAAACAGGGTGTTACTCTGGTGATTACCGTCGATTGTGGTATCACCGCAGTCCATGAAGTGAGAGAAGCCAAGAAGATGGGGCTGGATATTATTATCACTGACCACCACTTGCCCACTACCCCCCAACCCCAAGCTATAGCGGTAATTGACCCGAGACGAGCTGACTCCGTTTACCCTTACCCCCAACTTGCCGGCGTTGGCGTTGCTTTCAAGCTCCTTCAGGCTCTTGTCTGGCGTGGCGGTCGGGAAGCAATGTTAACTGATTTTTTAGATTTAGTAGCTCTGGGAACAGTAACGGATATGGCTCCTCTTATCGGCGAAAATCGTTATCTGGTAAAGTCAGGACTAAAAGTCCTCAATACCACCGGTCGCCTCGGGATTGCGAAAATGGTAGGCTGTGCTGGAGTTGAGCCTGGCAACATAGAGGCAGAGACAATTTCCTGGATTTTGGGACCTCGCCTTAATGCCGCCGGCAGGATTGACCACGCCATTACCGGTTACCGATTATTAGTGACTCATATCCCGGAGGAGGCCCACCGACTGGCTTTAGAATTGGAGGAGAAAAATAGCCAGCGGCAACAAATAACAAATGAGCTCTTGCAGGTAGTCAAAGAAAAATTAATCACTATTGGAACGGAGTTTCCTTTACTTATTGCCAAGGGTGAAAGCTATCCGCCTGGGGTTATTGGAATTGTTGCTGGCAAGCTCTCAGAAGAGTTCTACCGTCCGGTAGTCTTGGTCAAGCTTGGCGAGGAGGTATGTCGAGGAAGTGCTCGCAGCATTCCAGAGTTTGACCTTATCAACGCCCTCAAGGAATGTGGTGACCTCCTGTCCCGTTTCGGAGGACATTCTATGGCTGCCGGTTTCGTCTTGCCGTTACAGAATCTGAGCTTTTTCGAGGAGCGATTACTGAACTTAGCCACACAGCAGTTGTCCGGTCTCGACCTTCGCCCTCATCTAGACATCGACGCCGAAGTGCCCCTTTCCGTGTTTGCTGGAGACATTTTCCAGTCTATACAACAACTGGCGCCTTTTGGCTGCGGCAATCAAGTACCTACTTTCCTCAGCCGCAATGTCAAGGCGGTAGAAGTCAGAAATGTGGGTAATCAGG
>CAZJMM010000178.1:0-3118 GCA_964547155.1 uncultured Dehalococcoidaceae bacterium
GGTATAAGGACGCTATTCCGAAGGATTTATATGATAAGATAGCTACGGAAGAGGATGTGACCAATACTGAGGAACTGGTGGAGTTTCTTAACCGTGTAGGACACCCTTGGGTAAAGGGCGAGGTTAAGCTTCCGGTCTAAAGACTAAATTAGGAGGTCGGTCATGCCAATCAAAGGGACTGATATTGTTAAGAAGCTTCCTGAGGAGGGTAAAAAGAACTGCAAGGAATGTGGTTTCCCCACCTGTTTTGCCTTTGCCATGAAGCTGGCTTCGGCGGGGACTACGTTGGATAAATGTCCCTACCTTCCGCCTGAGGTTAAAGCTGAATTGGAAGAAGCTTTAGCTCCTCCCATAAGATTAGTCACTGTGGGTTGTGGTGCCAATAGCCTTCAAATTGGCAACGAAGAAGTGATATACAGACACGAGAAGACCTTTGTCCATAAGCCGGGCATTGCTCTACTTATTTCGGATAAGGAGAGTGATGCTAAAGTCGAAGAAAAAGTGAAGAAACTGAAAGAACTTCAGTATTCCTGGGTTGGACTAACTCTTAAGGCTGACCTCTTAGCTCTATATAATGAGTCAGGGGACAAGTCGAAATTTGAAGCTCTGGCAAGAAAAATTTACGGAAGTACTGACGCCGGATTGGTCTTAATTTCAGATAATACAGAAGCTTTGTTTACCGCTCGGGACATATGTGCTGATAGGTGCCCTCTCGTTTATCCGATAACCAAGGACAACATAGACAAGGCAATCCCCAAGATTAAGGAACATCCCACTCCGGTGGGGGTTAAGGCTCTAAGTGTTGCTGGCCTTGTCCCGCTTACTACCAAATTGAAAGAGGCTGGCATAGAGGACATAGTTCTGGATCCAGGTTCAAAGAATTTCCAACAGGCTATAGCCGACCAGACTCTAATCCGACGAGCAGCTTTAAAGCAGAACTTCAGACCCTTAGGTTATCCGACCATCGGTTTTCCTTGCTTTATGGCTAAGGACGGCATCAAAGAATTTCTGACTGCAGCCATGTTTATTATTAAATATGCTGGCATTATCGTTATTTCCGATGCTGGTAAAGACTCTTTGTTGCCGCTTTTGGTTCAGCGACTTAATATATATACTGACCCACGAATACCTATGTCGGTAGAAGATAAGATTTACGAAATATTTGAGCCGAGCGTGGAGTCACCCGTCCTCCTTACAGGCAATTGGGCATTGACTTACTTCATCGTTGCTTCGGAAATCGAAGGTAGCAAAGTTCCTTCCTGGCTCCTTGTTAAGAATACGGAGGGGCTTGGCGTTTTGACGGCATGGGCAGCAGGCAAGTTTTCTGGCGATACTATCGGTCCTTTTGTCAAGAAATGCGGCATTGAAAGTAAAGTAAAGCATCGTCGGTTAATTATTCCGGGGAAGGTAGCCAGGATTAAAGGCGAACTTCAAGAGGCTTTGCCTGACTGGGAAATTATAGTGGGACCTCGAGAGGCGGCGGAGATTCCAGTTTTCTTGCCGCCTTTAGTTCGGCAGTGGAAGCAATAAACGAGCAACTGGGTCATATCCTCACTGAAGATAAGAAGGACAAAAGCCGCCTGATTTTTCTCCTTCAAGAAGTCCAGGAAAAGTTAGGCTATCTACCCAGAGAGGCGATGCTCAAAATCGCTGAATTTTTGCAGGTCCCTGCCAGCAACGTTTATAGCGTTGCCACTTTCTACAACCAGTTTCGTTTTAAACCTCAAGGAAAACATCCTGTAAAAGTATGTCTGGGGACAGCTTGCCATTTAGCCGGTGGTAGTCTGGTATTAGAAGCAGCGGAAAGAGAATTGGATATCAAAGTAGGTGAGGTCACGCCTGATCAGGAATTTGGTCTGGAAAGGGTAGCCTGTATCGGCTGTTGTGCCATCGCCCCGGTAATGACCGTGAACGATTCTGTGTATCCCAAACTGACTCCAATGAAGGTAGAAGAGGTGTTAGTTTTGCTCAAACCTCCTAGTGAGGCAAAAGAAGAATGAACTTTGAAAAAGTTAAGCAGCAGGCTAAGGCTGAGTGGGACTCTCTGTATCACGGTGAAGTCCCCTTGGTTCTTGTAGGTACAGCCACCTGTGGTCGGGCTGCCGGTGCTTTATCAGTGCTTCAAGCTATCAGAGAAGAAATAACTGAGCGAAATGTTGACGTTAAAATCATTGAAGTCGGCTGCCTTGGGCTGTGCTCTTTTGAGCCTCTGGTTACTGTAATTAAGGCTGGTTTCACGCCAATTTGTTACCAGCGTATTACGCCAGAACTTGTTCCTCGGATTGTCGAGGGCTATATTTTGGGCGATGACCCCTGTCTTGAGTTAGCCTTAGGCACTATTGAAGGGGGGAATGGTGAAGCTGTCTCTATTCCTGAACTATCCAGGTTTGAGAGAGAGTTGCGCTTGATTATGCGCAATTGTGGCTATATTGATCCGGGAAATGTAAGCCACTATATTGCTAATGGTGGTTATAGTAGCTTGGTTAAGGCTTTGCAAATGTCCCCAGAAGAGATAATTGAAGAGGTAGAGAAGTCAGGTCTTAGAGGACGTGGAGGTGCTGGTTTTCTAACGGGAGAAAAGTGGGCACTTTGTCGAAAGGCTACCGGTGAACCTAAATATGTAATTTGTAACGCTGATGAAGGCGACCCAGGAGCATTTATGGACCGCATCATTCTGGAAAGTGACCCGCACCAAGTGTTAGAGGGGATGATAATTGCTGGTTACGCCGTGGGCAGTCATCAGAGCTATGTTTACATTCGTAATGAGTACCCATTAGCTATCAGGCGTCTTAAAATGGCTATAGAGCAAGCCAGGCATTTAGGGTTCTTGGGAAGTAGTGTCTCGGGGAGTGGTTTTACTCATGATATCAGTATTGCTCAAGGTGCTGGCGCTTTCGTATCCGGTGAAGCCACAGCGCTAATGCGTGCTATTGAAGGTAAGAGGAGCATGCCTAGAGCCAGACCTCCGCACTCAGTAGAAGCTGGTTTATGGGACAAGCCAACGGTGCTTAATAATGTGAAGACCTTCGCTTATGTGCCTCTTATTATAGCTCGGGGTGCTGATTGGTTTGCCAGTATAGGCACAGAGAAAAGTAAAGGGACAGCAGTGTTCGCTTTA
>CAZJMM010000179.1:0-3102 GCA_964547155.1 uncultured Dehalococcoidaceae bacterium
AGGATGTACATTTTAACTTGAAGGTCACCACCTGGAAGGAACTGGGATGGAAAGCCTTAGCTATAAACTTAAGTGACATTGCCGCTATGGGAGGTATTCCTCAATATGCCTTGGTGTCTCTGGCTGTCCCCGGTGAATTAGAAGTAGACAGTATTTCCGACCTCTATCAAGGCATGATTGAATTAGCTCAAGAGTCCGGAGTTGCCATTGCTGGCGGCGATGCCACCAGTGCCCGAAATATTGTTATCACTATTACCGTACTCGGCAGCTTGAAAGAAGGGGAGAGGTTCCCTCTGACTCGTTCCTCAGCTATCCCCGGTGACCAGATAGCTGTCACTGGCTATTTAGGGACTTCGGCGGCAGGATTAAAAATGCTGAGCCAGGGGTTAAACATAAATGAGGAAACAAGTGCATTACTGAGACAAGCTCACCTCCACCCTATACCCAGAGTTAAAGAAGGACAACAGCTACTTCAGTCAGGAGTAAAGACAGCTATAGATGTCAGCGACGGGTTGCTCAGCGACCTTAGCCACATTTGTGAACTGAGTCAGGTCGGTGCCCAGATAAGACTCGACTGGCTGCCCATTCACCCTTCAGTTCGAACTACTTTTGAAACGCAATGTATAGAGTTAGCCCTGTCTGGTGGTGAGGACTACGAATTGCTGTTTACGGCTAACCGTGAGGTTATGGATAGGGTAAAACAAGACCTGTCCTGCCCCGTAACAGTTGTTGGCGAGGTTACTAAAGACCATCCAGGACAGGTCACGGTATTAGACGAGTCAGGCAAGATTGTCCCCTGGAGCCAAAAGGGATGGGAGCATTTTAAATCCTCCCCATTGCGCTACTGAAATGAAACCACTAAAGCTCGTCTCCCGTAGCCCGGAGCAAACCCAATATCTCGGGACTTGCTTAGGAAAAATGGCTCAAGCTGGCGATATCTTTCTACTAGTCGGTGATTTAGGCACCGGCAAGACCTGCCTCACTCAAGGTATCGCCTGGGGGCTCGGTGTCAAAGAATATGCCTTCAGCCCTTCCTTCGTTATTATCCGTGAATACCACGGCAGGTTACTGCTATATCACATAGACCTCTATCGTTTGGAGCGTCTGGAAGAGATAGCGGACCTGGGACTTGATGAGTATTTCTACGGCAATGGTATCTGTGTTGTGGAATGGGCAGAGAAGGGATTAAAGGTATTGCCGACCGAAAACCTGCTTATTACCTTGACCTACATTTCTGAGAGAAAGCGTTCCCTTTACTTGGAACCAAAAGCTAAGCGTTACTCGCAAATACTAAAGCAACTTGTTCCAGCCTTGCAAAAAGATAAGAAATGGAACTGGCAATAGATACTTCTTCCGATGCTATTAATCTGGCTTTATCTTATCAGGGCAAGATAGTAGCTGAGCTGACCTGGCATTCAGGACAGAACCACACTGTAGAACTCCTGCCGGGCTTAATTTCACTACTCAATCAGGCTAAGATTAATCTTAATGACCTCTCAGCAATCTTTATTGCCAAAGGTCCGGGCAGCTTCAACGGGCTGCGGGTAGGCATGAGTACAGCTAAAGGTTTAGCTTTCGCCCTGAATCTTCCCCTTATCGGTATCAGTACATTGGAGATAGAAGCTTACCCCTTTGCTTATACTGGACTTCCCCTGTGCCCCATTCATGATGCTGGTCGGGATGAAGTTGCCGTTGCCCTGTACCGACAAGATGGAGAATGGCGCTGTCTGCAAGAAGCACACACTACTACTTTAGAGGCTTTACTTAATCAAATTCAGGAGCAGACTCTCTTCTGTGGTGAAATTCCACCAGCAGTAATTCCTCAGTTGCAACAGGTGCTAGGCAGAAAAGCTATAATCCCTGAAGCAGCAGCCCGAGAGCGCCGTGCCAGCTATTTATCAACCTTGGGCTGGCAACGATTCCAAAAAGGAAATTATGATGATTTAGCCACACTCCAGCCTTTATATTTGCGCCGACCGCCTATTACGCAACCGAAACAAAAGTAAAGGAGACCATAATGCTACCCAAGGACCTACCAGCTATTGATGCCAAAAACGTTAATCAATGCTTCGCCTGCGGTCAAGATAATCCCATAGGGCTGAAGTTAAAGTTTAGCTGGGATGGCAAAAACGCCCGGGCTGAGTTCACCCCAAGCGAGCTTCATCAGGGATGGCAGGGAGTCCTTCATGGAGGTATCATTTCCACCCTCCTTGATGAAGCAATGACATACGTAGCCTATTTTCAGGGAATAAATACGGTAACAGCCAGGAGCGAGGTAAGATTCAAGCAGCCTGTTTCTACTCAAAAGCCTTTGTTGATTTCAGCTACCACCACCAGAAGGACACGAAAACTATTGGAAACCAGAGCTACCCTCAGTCTCAAAGATGGCACACAGGTAGCCGAAGGCACTGCCGTGCTATATGTCTTTCGCCAAGAATCGTCACCCCGTGCTCTCATCTGGGACATGGACGGAGTTATCGCTAATACAGCCCCCTTTCACCTTGAAGCATGGCGAGACACTTTTCATCAAAGGGGCATCGAATTTTGTGAAGAGGACTTCAAGCATAGTTTCGGCTTGAGGAATGACTCCATTATCCGGAGCATAATGGGAGATAAAGTGTCCGACGAAGACATCAAAACCATTGCCCGAGACAAAGAAGCTAATTTCCGTCGCCGACTCCCACGCCATATAGCACCCTTGCCCGGAGTTACCAGACTGCTCGAAAGCCTTAAAGAAGCCGGATTCAAAATGGCTTTAGCTTCCTCAACCCCTAAAGAAAACCTGAACTTACTTACCCACAATTTAGGCATAGACAAATATTTTGATGTTGTGGTCTCTGAAGAAGATGCCACAGAGGGAAAGCCAAGTCCACGACCTTTCCTTTTAGCTTCTGAGAGGCTAAAAGTTCCTCCTTCTAATTGCGTAGTCATTGAGGATGCCATAGCCGGCGTTGAAGCTGCTAAAACTGCCGGTATGAAATGCATCGCTGTCACTAACACCCATTCCAGAGAAAGCTTAAGCCAGGCTGACCTTGTGGTAGATAGCTTGGAACAGGTAGAGTTAAGTACCATAGAAAACCTCATTCAGGACCAAAAAATTCA
>CAZJMM010000180.1:0-3099 GCA_964547155.1 uncultured Dehalococcoidaceae bacterium
CAGGATAACCGCGGATTCTGGTATCGGCAACACCATACAAAACGCAAATGTGAGTGCAGACACCACAGACAACTACCGTTTCTGGCTTTAAGTCCTCTAACTCCTTCTCTAAGGTAGTGCCAAAATACAGACTGTAGGTTTTCTTGGGTATTATCTTACCTGGATATTTAGAAAGCTCAGGAATAAGCTCAGCTTCAACAGTACCTTCAACGGAGTGAGCTGGAAACATCTCGAACTCAGGGTCATCAGGGTCATGATGGTCACAAAGGTAGAATACCTTTGCTCCACGGCTTAGTTCCTGCTCCAAGAGTTTCTGGACATTTGGGATAATAGTGCGCGCTTTAGCTCCACAGTATAGGGGATAACCCTCCTCCAGAAAGCCCCGAAGCATATCCGACACTATCACCACCCTCATGGACTCCCTCCTTTCAACAAAGCTTTCTTTAACTCTAAGCTGAGGCGAAAGGGGTCGAAGCTGACAACGCTGGCAGCGTAAAGTTCCATGGCACCAAAATCGGAAGAGCCGTCCCAGGGATAGCCCCGGTCGACAAAACGAGCCATAACTGGGAAATGCTTCCAGTCTGGAGGGGCAGAATCAAGGGGCGGAGTAGCTATGCCAAGGTTAAAAGCAGTGACATGCATTGCATCCCGGAAACAAGCCAGCACTTCATAGACTCTTTCTTTGAAAGAAAGGTCGAAGTTTTTAGACAGGAGTATGACTTCCTTTTCTTTTATTGGCGTCAAGTAAGCCAAGACCCTGACCCCCTCCTTCTCCAGAGCCAGACCCAAAGAAAAGTGGGTTTGGTACAGGTCGTCAAAATAATTGGAGCCATACTGAGCCTGGTAACGGAGAGCACACTGGCGCAGAGCCTCAATTTTGGCATAGTGGCTGTCACGGCTTAATGTCACCTGGGCATGCCCATGGGCTAAAGTAGCGCCAGCCTTTTTAAGGCAATTCCATAAGAAGAAATAATATTTAGCTTTAGGGTCCCACTGATGAGCCTCCTGTGCCCAACGCCAGCCTGTATCCAAGTAATCAATGATTTCAGCTCTGGAGAAGCCCAGAGGGTTATGGTCTTTGAAAATAACCATACTGTGAAGCCCATCATATTTGGCAATGTTACTGGCGGTAATGGAATATTTGCCTCTTATTCTGCCGAACAAGTCCTCAGGAGTGTCTTCCAGAGGTTTATTCAGAGGGTCGTTCTGGCTTCGGTCGATAATTCGGGCTTCGACTTTAAGCCGGTCTTCGAGTTGTCTGGGACGGGAAGTTCGCAAAGAATTGAAGATAGCCCCCTCAAATGTCACCAGGTTAGTAAGTTTCACAATCTTTTGCTGGACAACTCTATCCACTGAGCCAAATTGTTTTTCAACCCAGTCTTTCATAGTATCTGTCGGTACAAGGGAACCGGTGGTGACACTGACAGAAAAAATGCGCTGAAAGAGCTTTTTTTCCTTTTCAGGTAAAGACTCGACGAGAAGGTCAAGGTTGACGATAGTCGGAGTAACAGCCGCCATAGTCCCTCTCCAGAAGAAGAGAATAGTCCTCAAGCCAGGAGATAGCTTTAGCGTCGTCGCCTTTTTCCAGGGCGGCTAAAGCTTTTTCCAGTAGGTCAACTTCACGAGCGAGCAAGGTGGAAAGGGCGGAGCCGACCTGGACACAACAAATGCCGGCATCCGCTCGCCACAGCAGAGTCTCCTTTATTTCCAGTATCCGCTTGATATCTTGGATAGACTCCAATCGGGTTGCTGGACTCATAATTTTGCCTTTGACTCGGTCAACGGTCTGTCTATTTACAATGAGCATTTTGTCCCTAAATTAATGCTTGAAATGGCGCGCCCCGGTAAAGACCATAGCCATATTATAGCGGTTAGCCGTGGCAATTGCCTCATCATCTTTCACTGAACCGCCTGGCTGAATAATGGCAGTAACCCCACCCTTGGCAGCCAATTCGACACCGTCAGGGAAGGGGAAGAAGGCGTCCGAACCAAGGACACTGCCTTTAGCCTTGTCACCAGCCTTTTCTAAAGCTATTTTAACACTAACCACACGGCTGGGCTGTCCAGCGCCCATGCCGAGCAAAGCTTCATCCTTGACCAGCACAATGGCATTGGACTTTATATTCTTGACCGATTTCCAGGCAAAGGCAAGCTGCTTCATTTCTGCCTCTGTAGGTGCTCGCTTGGTCACCGGGCGAGGGCTAAACTCTTTTTCTGAGATAACATCAAGAGTCTGCAGGAGAAAACCGCCAGATATTTGGCGGAAGTTAGTGAACGTTGCCGATATTTGAGCTGAAGGTAAAGAGAGTAAGCGCAGATTTTTCTTACGCTTGAATATTTCCAGCGCTTTTTCATCATAGCCCGGAGCAATAATGGCATCAAAGTGTGTCTTGTCCATCTCCGTAGCCGCAGCTAAGTCAAGAGGACGATTGCTGGCAACTACGCCTCCAAAAGCCGATACCGGGTCACCTTCCAAGGCACGACGGTAAGCCTCACCTAAGTCATTATGGCTGGCTAAGCCGCAGGGATTATTGTGCTTGATTATGGCTACAGTGGGGGCTAAAAAGTCCGTTACCACACTCACAGCCGCATCCAGGTCAAGGTAGTTGTTGAAGGAAAGCTCTGGACCATGGAGCTGAATGGCTGAAGTAACACCGGAAGGTTTCTTACCTGGAATCTGCTCAATATAAAGAGCGGCTTGCTGATGGGGGTTCTCTCCATAGCGGAGGTTGGAGCTTTTCTTCAAGCCTATGGTCAGTTCCTCAGGGAAAAGGTCATCCTCCCGCAGATACCGAGATATCACTGTATCATAGAGGGCTACATGCTGGAATGCCTTGCAGGCTAATCTCTGTCTTTCCTTCAAGTCCACTTTGCCCAATCGCAGCTTCTCCAGTATGGGCATATAGTCCTGGGGGTCAACTAACACCAAGACAGAAGGAAAATTCTTGGCAGCCGCCCTGATCATAGTCGGTCCACCAATGTCAATATTCTCCAGAGCCTCACCCAAAGATACGCCAGTCTTGCTCACTGTCTCTACGAAGGGATAAAGGTTTACCGCTACCAAGTCAATGGTCTCAATCTTATTCTTAGCCAGCTCCG
>CAZJMM010000181.1:0-3059 GCA_964547155.1 uncultured Dehalococcoidaceae bacterium
ATTTAGAAATCAAATGGCACATGGGAAAACAGCTAAACTTTCTGATTCATATATTAGAAAACTGCGTGCAAAATCAAAATATGAAAGGCTGTCTACTTGGTGGGAACGCCAGTGTACAGTGGACCGTGCCCAACAGTTGTTTGATGACCTTGAAAAAGTCATGGAATTAATTGCTGAAAGTTATAATCTTGATATTCCTCATTTCGGTCTACTTAGCTTAGAAACGCATCACACCAAGCCTAAATGATGACATTCGATTAAACTTTGTGTGCAAAAAGATCATGGGACTACAACTTACATGAGCCAGGATGCCCAAAAAGTCAGAAAAAATGAATCAGCAGATTTTTTGCAACGCGTGTTGGTAGAATTTGGATTTTCAGAAATAAAGCGCCAGATAGCTTCACTGAAAGAGTAATCAGGGTAGTATAATGCAATCGTGGGGAACAAGTTGAATTTTCCCATTAATGTTTTTCTGGATACTTCCATTGTTAATAATTTACTTGATATAGATGAGAAAAAATCTAACGATCTAACATGGGAAAAAGATAAAAGATTCATAAAACTGCTAATTGATAAGCCGGTAGCTTTAGGGGACATAATTTTATATGTTAATCCTAGTGTTAAAGATCAGATTGCTAACACAAAAGATATGAAACGAAAGGAAGATTTAATTATTAAGTTCAATGAGTTTAGATTTGAAGAGTATAACTTGACTATATTCCCATTTACTTTTCCTGCAACATTTATTACGCAAGAGCAGAGTGATTTTATTGATGGTATATGCAAAAAGTATCCGAAACTTGAAAAAGACAGAAAAATAATAGCTGGCTCTGCGTTTAACAATAAAATTAATGTTTTACTTACTACAGATAAAAAACTTGCACATCAAGTTCGTAAAATTGGTGAAGTAAGTTTCATGCTCCCAGAGGAGTTATGGAACTGTTATACAGAATATATAGCCTAAACCTTCAAATTATCAATTAAACTATATTTTCTATGGCTCTCCACTGTATCATAGCAACCTACTGTTGGTAATATTTAGGCGTTCAAAAAAAACACAAACTGGCAGCGGTCAGGATTGAACTGACGACCAAGGGCTTATAAGCAAATATAATTGGAGTGGAGAATGGCAGAGTTCGATAAAAAGAAAATGGATGACGCAGCTAATGATGCGTCAATAGACCTAGAGAAAATAAGAGAGGAATACCCAGACGGCGTCAAGGCTGTTGAAGATTGGGTAAAAAAATGGTTCTTATCTGCCGGATATAAACGATTAGCTAAAATACTAGCTGGTAGATGGGAATAGAATATCTCTACACGCTTTGTCAATTTTAAGGCATTCGGACTAACAAAAACTGGCAGCGGTCAGGCTTGAACTGACGACCAAGGGCTTATGAGTCCCCTGCTCTACCACTGAGCTACGCTGCCGTGTCCTTGATTATATAACAGAACCGGGATTTAGTGTCAATCAGGTTTAGGGGTTAAGTGATGTGAGAGATTGCTTCGCTTCGCTCACAATGACAATAGGGGAGAAGATTCGCAATGACAGTGGTGAAGGAGGCTTGCACCGACAGTTATGGAGAAACTGTAGCGATGGCTGGCGTTGGGCAGAGTAAATTCTTAAAAAGGGAATTAGCCAAGGGCTTTTTCCATTTCCTTTCGCCATTTGGTTACCCGTGCGGCGAAGGCTCGTACTAAACCAAAGCAACCGGTGAGCATCATATCACCGTACGGGGCAGCAAAATAGGGGCTAAACTTGGAACCGGACATCAGTGCCCGCCGGGGACCAGTAACTGAAATAAATGGCACCCGTTTTCGGCTTTCTAATATAAGGCAGCCGTGCCCGCCATCATCGTAGACTTCCTCATTGGTGAGCTTGCCTGTGACCAGTCTGGTAATCAACCTGTCTATTTTGCTTCTGCTAAGCAAACCGGTGTGGTGCTCAAAAAAGCCGAGAATAGAGCCGTTTTCAAGGTGAAAAGCCAGGGTGTGGAAGTTACCGACATTGACAACTACCTTACGGGAATGGCGAGCAACTTCCTTGTCCTCCAGAGAACCAAGAACAGCGGCTACAGGGGTATCCATTATCAGAAAAGGTATGTCCCTTTTGATACTCTGGGCGACGGCTTTCATCCGGGTCAGGTAGGGCGGGACTTCATCAGCAAGATAGGCAAAAGCAGTCAATTCTCTCCGCTTGCTCGTGACTTGACGCAAATGCTGGAAACGGAAGAGTCGGTCACTGACTTCTGAGGGTGCGGCGCCGTGGTCGAGAACGGCAACGGCTATGCCGTCGAAATCAGGGTCAACATTAAAAGCCTTAAGCGCCTTCTCTATACGAGGAAGGTCAAAGTCTCTGGTCTCAATTCTGACTATCTTTTCATCTGGTGGCATCTCTTTTTCGGGAATAATGGTCACTCCCCATTTAACCACTTTCTGCAGGTCATCATTGAAGGTGACAGCAGCTTGGGGAGTGGCATAAACCTTAAGTCCAGCCTTGAGGTGGTTCATGAGGGCACCGATAGCTGGTATCCCACCCATGTTTACTCCGGTGAGCAGAAGAGGTCGTTTTGCCTTTGTGGCTGCGGCAATCTTTTGGGCTAAAATAGCTGAAGGTGAAGGCATGACCATTTTGATGCAGTTTTCTATGGTGCGAAAAGTGTCAAAGAGGAGAATGTCTTGAGTTAAGCCACCGATGTCTATTGCCAGGAGACGCATTGTAGTCCCCTCATTTATGCCCACCTTTTTAGGGTGTGAATTGCCGTGGCTTTGAAGCTGGCGTAAATCTCTTTGCCAATAGAAATATTCAATTCCTGTGCTGCCTGTCTGGTTACTACTCCCAGAAGCGGGAAACCACAGTCGATCTCAATCCTCACCAGAGGTCCTGTTGTGTTTATCCGATTCACCTTCCCTTTAAAATTGTTGCGGGCACTGGAGGTCTCTCTCTGTGGGGCAAAGACTATGTTTTCGGGTCTGATAAGCACGAGTACCTTTTCACTTACTTGATAACCCGAGATCGCGTTTATTACTTTATCACCAACTTTTATCAGGGTCATATTCTC
>CAZJMM010000182.1:0-3053 GCA_964547155.1 uncultured Dehalococcoidaceae bacterium
CAGGCTGCCAGCACTAATCATTCCACCATTGATACTGACCACAGCACCAGGATTGGTCTTTCCTTTAACTGAAACCACGCTGTTAGAGACTATACTGTTGTCCGCTGGTTCAGTTATGGTCAGCTTCAACTCAGTTTGCGGCGTCTCCGCAGGCGGTGCTGACGGCGCCGAAGGCGGTGGTACTGAAGGCGATGTCGGAGGTACCTTTGGACTATTCTCTTCCGATGCTGGTAAGGCACAACTGGAAATCAAGAATGCCATTAAGATTGTCCCGACAATAATTACATTCCGTGCTATCATCTTGTTGCCTACTGAATATAAACGAAAAGGTCGCCTTTTGGTTTAGGACAATTCTTTAAACCAACTGCTTGAAGAGGTCTGCGAGGCTATGGAGTAACGATAGCTCAGAACTGCTCGGCTGCCTTGGTCTGCCGCCTAACCCATTTATTTTCGCAGAATGACCGAAGTTTGTAATGGAGTACAGCCTCGCTCTGACGGGTTGCTTGAGCTACCTGTTCTATTGTCTTTGGGTCGGCTCTCGGCAGAAAGTTAAGCGATTCATTACCGGTGCCGGCAGACGAAAAACGGAAGTGGACTCCGTTCATAGCTACTGGGAAGTTATTACGGACAGCTCAGAGTTAAGGCAGCAAGTCATTCGGAAAAGAGTCGCTAACTGTCGGAGTTTGCTTTTGGCAATTAGCCCTAACATAGTCGAAGGCTTCTTCTACAGTAACGTCAGGACCGGGGATAGAATCGTATTTATCGGCTAAACCCTGCAACATCCCCTCATCCACAAAGTAATAGGTAAACTGCCCATTCAACCAGGCATCACCCTCGTAAGCTACTCCTGTCTCTGTAGTTGCCATAGAAATGACTCTTCCTGATGCCTTCAGGTCGGTCATTCCACCTGCTAAACAGCTGTCAAATATGAAGATAATGCGAGATGTAGCAAATCCACTGAACCAGTCCTTTAATTGCCCGTCCCAAATGTAAGCTAACTCAGTGCCTTCATGAATGACGATTGACTCATCAACGGTTTCCTTATCGCCATCAGCAGCTATGCCTTTAGCACCATGCCCACTAAAGAAAAATAAAACCTCATCGCCATCCTTCGCCTTGCCCTTTAGATCATTAATGGCATGCTGAATGGCGCCAAAGGTAGCTTCGAGGTCAGTACGTAGGTAAACATTTCCTGGCTTGTAGTCATAATGGTTAATCAAGGCACTACGCATGTCTTTTGCATCGTCATCAGCATATTCAAGGTCATTTGCTGTGCCTGGATAGTCGGAAATGCCAACTACAACAGCATATTTCGTGCCTGTACAAGGCGCCCCAAGCACTCCCGCGGCTACTTCTTTTGCTGGTTTTCCACCACGGGCTTTAGGTCCTTTGAGAGTAACCTTCTTGATTAGCTCTACGTTAGAAGCCGGCAACGGCTTGTCTTTATCAGGCTTGGCTAGCACGGCAACCGGGAAAGCCAACAATAATACCAGCGCCAGGGTTAAGAAGCAAATAATAAGCTTTTTCATTTCACCTCCACGCCCTATTATGGTGCTGATTTTATACCTTCCTTTTTACCTCAGTCAATAGCGCCGATTAAAATTTTCGCAGTATCCCAGCGAAAAGCCAAGTATGCTTGCCTTGTCGTCCCTCTTCTCTTTTATCAGCTGCGAAACCACCTGCTTGCCCAAGTTAGTCAAGACATAATATTCCATCTACGAATATCGCCTACAGCATTTAAGCACAATCTTGAGATTACCACGCTTCGCTCGCAATGACAGTTAGGACTTTCTTAACAACCTCTGCTAAAATATTCTCAACAAATATGCCAGCAAATCTGCCACCACAATATTTCGAAGCCGAAAAGCGCTTTCGGTTAGCCAGGACTCCAGAAGACAAAGTGGAGGCTCTGGAAGAGATGTTAGCCATTATGCCCCACCACAAGGGCACTGATAAACTGCGAGCTGAATTAAGAAGGAAAATCGCCAAATTCACCGAAGAAGCCCAAAGACAAGTTGCCACCGGCAGGCGAGCTACTCTTTACATCAAAAGGGAAGGCGCCGGACAAGTAGCCTTGGCGGGGCTGCCTAATACGGGTAAGTCCCAATTACTCACGGCTGTTACTGAAGCCTCTCCAGAGGTAGCTGAATACCCCTTCACCACCAAAATGCCCACTCCAGGGATGATGGTCTTTGAGAATATCCAGATACAGCTAATTGACACGCCACCCATAACCGACCGTGGTCTGCCGCTGTGGCTCACCAACCTCTTCAGAAATGCTGACATTATCGCCATTGTGGTGGATTTAAACTCAGAACCGGCTACCCAAGTAGAAACAACCATCCAGGAATTAAGAAAATTAGGTATAGGGCTTGTGGGAAGAGAATACGCTGAGCCACCACCAAGATATCACAAAAAAGCTATCCTTATCGGCAACAAAATAGACTTAGACAATTCTAATACTCAACAGGCAACGCTCAGCGCCAAATATCAGGGACAATTCCCCATAGTCTTCATTTCAGCCAAAGACGGCACCGGTTTAGACAATTTAAGAAAAGAGATTTTCAAAGCCCTGGACATCATCCGGGTCTACACCAAAACACCAGGCAGAAAACCAGACCTGACAGAGCCGGTGATTCTGAAGAAGGGCAGCATCGTTGAGGATGCGGCTGAGTCCATCCATAAAGATTTTAAAAATAAACGAAAGTATGCCCTGGTCTGGGGTTCGGCTAAATTCGACGGTCAAAGAGCCAGAAGAGACCACGTCCTCCAGGACGGGGATATCATTGAATTCCATATTTAGATAGCATGCAGCAGGTAAACACTAAAATAGCCAACAGGGTCGAGGCTATTAAAGAAGATAAAGTCCACGGCGCTACCTGGCTCTCCGAGGAAGCCATCTCTATACTGACCCAGGCTGTTCAAGAAAGTCGAGCCGAAAACCTCCGCGACTTCATCACCGAACTGAAGGAAATAACAAATGCCCTCACCCAAGCCAGACCTAATATGGCTTCTATAACCAACTATGCCTGCTGGTTTACCTACGAAGTTAT
>CAZJMM010000183.1:0-3037 GCA_964547155.1 uncultured Dehalococcoidaceae bacterium
ATCTATGGTGCGGTTGACCAGGGCTTCATTGCCGGGAACAGGGGTTGCTGACATTACTACTGTGTCTCCGGGGACAATATGGATTTCGCTGCGCTCTCTGTTAGCAATACGGACTAAAGCTGACGTCGGTTCCCCCTGGCTGCCAGTAGTTAATAAAACTATCTGTCTATGCGGTAAGCGGCGCAGTTCATCAACTTGACATAGAGTACCAGGTGGGATGTGGAGGTAACCTAACTCTGTGGCTATGCGTGTTGTGTCTTTCAGACTGCGCCCGATGATAGAGACTCGCTTGTGGTATTTAACGGCAGCGTCAATCACCTGCTGGACTCGGGAAATCAACGACGAGAAGGTGGTGACAATCACTCTTCCGGTAGCCTGTGCCATAATCTGTTCCAGGGTTTCCCCGACGACCTTTTCCGAAGGTGTGTATCCGGACAGTTCGGCATAAGTAGAATCGGAAAGAAGCATAAGGACTCCCTCTGTGCCTATTTGTGCTAAGCGTGATAGATTGGTGACCTTACCATCTACAGGGGTATAGTCAAGTTTGAAATCGCCGCTATTGACCACGGTGCCCACCGGGGTACGGATAATAAGAGCTGTAGAATCAGGAATACTGTGACAGACAGGCAGGAACTCAATCCTGAAGCTGCCTAAAGTAATCCTGTTCCCAGCTCTGACTGACCTTAGTATGGGTTTTCCCCTAAAACGGTGCTCTTTCAACTTTACTGAAATAAGCCCCAGTGTGAGCCTGGTGGCATAAATGGGCACATTGAGCTGTCGCAGGATATAAGGTAAAGCGCCGATATGGTCCTCGTGACCGTGGGTGATAACTATACCCCTTATCTTCTCTCGATTTTCTAGAAGATAGCTTGTGTCGGGGATGACCAGGTCAATCCCCAGCATCTCCTGTTCCGGGAACATGAGCCCAGCATCAATGACAATAATGTCATTTTCATACTCCAAGAGCATCATGTTTTTACCGATTTCGCCTAATCCGCCTAAGGGGATGAATCTTAACTTATGCCTGTCCATTTTACTCACCTAAACGAAAGCTTAATTGCCGGGGTTCAGTGCCTGCTTCAGCTATTTTTTCTGCCTGGGCTAATATCTCGGGTATCTTGTGCATGTCAGCTTCGATGATTTTGCGCAGGCTACCTTGGTGGAGAGCGGCGGCAGGATGGTACATAGCATAGTAGATAACATCATTTTGTGTTTTAGCCTTGCCGTGGACCTTGCTGATGCTTTCCCCGGGGAAGTATCTTGCCAGCGAATAGCGTCCTAAGGTGATAATCATTTTGGGGTGAACCAGTTCTATCTGGCGGTCAAGCCATTTACAGCAGCTTTGTATCTCTCCGGGCAAAGGGTCACGGTTTCCCGGCGGGCGACACTTGATAACATTAGCTATGTATACCTGTTCCCGCTTCAGACCGATAGCAGCCAGTAGCTGTTCCAGGTATTGTCCTGCGGGTCCGACAAAGGGGCGTCCCTGCTGGTCTTCATGCCAGCCAGGAGCTTCACCTATAAAGAAGAGGCTGGCGTTTTCGGCTCCTTCTCCGGGCACTACTCGTGTCCGGGACTTGGCTAACTCACAAATCTGGCAGTGTTCAATCTCCTGGTAGAGTTGCTTGAGTGCCGACATTAAGGCAATGATAACATAGCCCCTATTACTGGTCAATTTGCGTAGCTTGACCCTGAGGCGATGCAATGATATACTTACACAATGTTTTTTGAGAAACAGGAGGAATAATAAATGAGAGTGTTAGCCCCACCAGTCACCTTAATGGATGTCGCCTTCCCCAGAAAAGGGCTGCTGAGAGATGCAGCTCTAATAGTTGGTTTTAGCTGTCTTACTGCCCTTAGTGCTCAAATAAGCTTCTGGATTGGTCCCGTACCCATCACCGGTCAGACCTTCGCCGTTCTTCTATCAGGTCTTCTTCTGGGAAGTCTTCGTGGTGCTCTGAGCCAGTTGACTTACCTAGCTATCGGTCTTACTGGCATTCCTTACTGGTTTGCTTTAGGTGGAGCCCCGGGCATTGCCCGCTTACTCGGTCCTACTGGCGGTTATCTCATAGGTTTTGTGGCTGTCGCCTTTGTAGTCGGTTGGTTAGCCGAGAGGGGTTGGGACCGAAAGATAGGCACGGCTGCCTTAGCCATGCTGATTGGCAATGCGGTTCTTTATGTCTTTGGCTTACCCTGGCTGAGCAGGTTCGTTCCTGAAAATACTGTGCTTCAGGTCGGTCTTTATCCCTTTATCCCTGGCGATTTGCTTAAACTGACCCTGGCAGCCTTAGCTTTACCTTCGACGTGGTATTTCGTAAATCGAGCCAGGAAATAAGGCTGAAGCTCTGGGGACATTTATAAGACAATTTCAGGTGGGTTTTCTCATTTGGAAGTTACCTGGTTAGGACATTCTTGTTTTCGCCTTAAAGGCAAAGAAGCTACGGTTATCACTGACCCCTGCCACCCTGATTATGGTTACTCTTTGCCCAAGCTCCAAGCCGACATAGTTACTCTCAGTCATTCCCATCCTGGACATTGCTATGTGGAGGGCATTGGTGGCAATCCAAAGATAATCAAAGGTCCCGGGGAGTATGAGGTCAAAGGGGTCTTCATTACTGGTGCGGCTACTTTTCATGATGCGGAACGAGGTGAGAAAAGAGGCAAGAACACCGTCTATATTTTAGAAATGGATGGCATAACCCTGTGCCATTTAGGCGACCTGGGTCATTTACCGGCTCCCGAATTAATGGCGGAGATGGGTGATATCCAGGTTTTAATGCTACCGGTGGGTGGGGTTTCTACTTTTGCTGTCTCGGTAGCTGTGGAATTCGTGAAGCATATTACCCCCCGGATTGCCCTTCCCATGCATTATAAGACACCTAAGTCTACCAAAGAACTGGAGCCGGTGGACAGATTTATTAAGGAACTCGGCGTCAAGCAGGTGACCTCTTCAGTCAAGCTTTCTGTGACTCGCACGAACCTGCCCATTGATACTCAGATTGTAGTCCTGGATTATCCTCAGAACTGAAATCTACCT
>CAZJMM010000184.1:0-3028 GCA_964547155.1 uncultured Dehalococcoidaceae bacterium
TTTTAGCTACTATGCCCTTTACCGTTTCGTAAGTGGT
Source organism: uncultured Dehalococcoidaceae bacterium (assembly GCA_964547155.1). Classification (GTDB taxonomy): domain Bacteria; phylum Chloroflexota; class Dehalococcoidia; order GIF9; family DYGU01; genus CAZJMM01. Next base: position 38 of record CAZJMM010000184.1, read on the forward strand.
AGATTCCATAGCAACAATGACCTTTGCCCCGGAATCATTGAGGTAGTATTCTAACTCCTTTTCCTTGTACATAGGGTTTAGCGGAACAACAATTGCTCCCAGCTTCCAAGCTGCATATTGGCTAATAAGGAATTGCGGGACATTTTGCAAATCCAGAGCAATACGGTCCCCTTTACCCAACCCCAAGTCAGATAAACCCGCAGCCAGGCTATCAGCCAGAGAATTCAGTTTCCCGTACGTAATGGTGCTATCGAAATAATGAATGGCTGGTGCTTGAGGTAGCTTAGACGCTGTGCTCTCAAAGATATCGATAGCTGTTACATTTGGGATTTTAAGGTCGCTGGGTATCTCCTTGGGGTAGAGACTTAACCACGGCCTTTCCTCATAAATACTACTCATGATAGGTTAGGCGCCTTGTTTAATCGCCCCTCTTAAACAAAACTCGATACATTCGCAACACTCATCACATAGTTCTGAAACTACTTCAGCGATTATAGACCCGTCTACTTCTTTTAATGCGATGGCCGAGTTAGGGCATACAGATGTACAGGTCCCACACCCTTCGCATTCTTCTTTATTAATTATGATGGGCATTTCAAACTAAATTTTTCGCTCCGTGTTTAATTAAACTGTAGCTACAAAGTGTGCTCGGATTAAGGTTTTTCTGCAGCAGCGTTTATTCCAGCTATACGGCCGAATGTCAATGACTCACAGATCATTGTTCCACAGATATAAGAGCCCTGGCCAAAGAGACCACCAGCACCTTCACCCGCGGCATATAATCCCGGAACAACCTCACCGTATTGGTCTATCGCCTGCGCTTTGGGATTAATCTTTAACCCTCCTTTGAATGAGGTAAAGCATTGCATCAATTTGAGTCCGTAAAATGGAGGCTTCTCAATTTTCACCGGTGGTATATTTAAGTGCCCAAGCAGCAATTTCTTCCCGAACTTCGTATCATATCCATTCTTGTCTATATCGTCGTTGTATTCCTTTATCGTTCCGGCGAGCGCATTAGGGTCTATACCTAGTTGTTGAGCCAGCCCTTTAATCGTTTTGTCTTCATATTCTTTATATATAGACCAATCTACAAGTTCAATAAATTCCCTGATTTGACTATCATAGATAGCGAAAACGTAGTCGCCAGGTTGGGCAAATGAAGCTTCACCTATATCCGGGAATATCTTGAGACATTCGTTAACATATCGTTTGCCCAGTGAATTTACAAGTATAGAACCGCATACCGTGTGGTGAAGCGTAATGGCTGCCGGCTTTTTCGTATTAGCATCCATGGGAATTGATGGTATGGCCGCAGTCCCGATGTGACTGGTGGCGACACCAATTGCCATAGCCATCCGTATCCCTTCTCCAGTATGCCCCCTCATTGTCGGCAGGCACCTTTTAGCATACTCAAGGCCTTTGAACTCCTCCACCATTCTGGGGTTATTGCCAAAGCCTCCTGAAGCGATAATTACCGCTTTCCTGGCTTTAAAGTTCAAGACCTTTTTGTCTTTTTCCACCCTGACTCCGACAGCCCTTTTTCTCATAGGGTCGACAATCAATCTCTGTGCTTTGTGTTTGAAAAGAATCTTGGCACCCTTTTCCCGACTGCCGCGCTCAAGAAGCCGTAAGAGTTCTGGCCCGCCACCCTCGAAATAGTGGGACCTCTGGGCACTATGCTCCGGGAGCCGCCATACTGCTATAGGCTTGTAGCCCAGGCCTGTAATCATCTTGTAAGTCCCGAGATGGTTATCGACAAATACCCTCCACATGGTAGCATCCCCGTGACAGACCTTTATACCATCTTCGTAGTACTTATCCGGCGAATCTTCAAAGCCTTGCTTCCGCTGATAGTCACTTCCGGCGAAGTTGATGTTTCCAGCGCAGACGGAGAGGCTGCCGGCACATGATGGCATTTGTTCCACAACTGTCACTTCGGCTCCAGCCTTTGTTGCCTCAATGGCCGCGGCTAATCCCGCAGTCCCGGCTCCAATGATAAGAATATCCGTTTCAAAGTCCCATTTTTGGGGAATAGAAAGCTCATCTAACATGTCTCATAATCTCCTTTCTTTTGTTTCATTCGCACCCCTATTGGGACGAATTCAGAATTTGATTATATCATTATGTTTTTAAAAAGTATACCGCCGGCGATTGTCCACAAAGGGAGGGACCCTTAGTTAAAATAAATAATTCACGCATTCGCGTTAACAAGGTCCTGGTTTCGAAGCAGCAGCCTCAATAAGCCACGGTTCCAGGAACTCCGTAGGAGATCAGCTCCTCACAAGGGAACTTAAATAATCTTTCGCAGCCATCCTTTGTGACCACAACCTCCTCTTCAATTCTGGCTGCTCCCTGCCCATCTTCAGATGGGCAATAGGTTTCAAGAGCAAACGTCATCCCTTCTTTAATGGGAAACGGGTACTCTAATGAAAAGAGCCTAGATATAACCGGTTTCTCCCAGATACTCATTCCGATACCATGGCCAAACTGAAGTAAAAATGCCTCCCTTTCATCCTTCATTCCAAACTCTTCTGCTGGAGGCCAACAGCTAGCCACATCTGCCGTGGTCACCCCGGGCTTAACCACATCGATAGATTTCTTCAACCATGCCCAGGCCTTGTCATAAGCCTTAAGCTGGGCTTGGGACGGCTTTCCACAAATAAAGGTCCGATAATAGCAGGTGCGATAGCCGTTAAATGAGTGCATGATATCGAGGAAAACCATGTCTCCTGGTCGAATAATCCTGTCGCTGAAAGTGTGGGGATGAGGCTGAGCTCGAGGCCCGGAGACACTGTTCACACACTCCACCAGATCAGACCCCAGGGTGAACAGTACTTGATTAGCAATTGCAACCAGGTCATTTTCCCTGACCCCGGGTCTAATATTTTTAACAATCTCTCCATAAGCTGCATCCACCATGGCTGCAGCGAGCTTTAAGAGCTCAATTTCGTCTTTGGTCTTGATGATTCTGGCATCCAGCATTGCCTGCTG
>CAZJMM010000185.1:0-3015 GCA_964547155.1 uncultured Dehalococcoidaceae bacterium
GGGTCTAGGTAATCCCCCCCAGGGAGCACGCTCTGGATTATGGTCCATAGTACAAGCCAATGGCAGGCAGCAGTAACGACAAAGGTTCCTCTGGTAACCTCGCTCGTTCATCAAATCGAAGTAATAAGGAGATAATCGCTTGGCAGCTATAATTGCCGACCACCATTGGACTATTACTACCGGTATATCCATGGCGAGGAATATCTCATGTGGGACGTCAGCTTGCGCGACAGCAAAGGGCTCACCTTCGCTTACTCTTTCTCTAACCTTTTTGAACCATTCTTTCTGGTAGGTAGCGGCCTCGATGGAACTCTTCAACTGCTTAACGGCCCTCTCCCCTTGCTTGCTACCAGTCTTGGCCTGATTATTAGCGCTTCTTACTTCACTCATCTATCAAAATCCTCTATCTAAATACTCCCTGCTGGGACAGTTCTACAAACTCCTCGTTGGACATACCTAAAAGTTGGGTACACACATACTCGGTGTGTTCACCCAAACATGGCGAGGTCTTCACCTGTGCTTTGGTCTTCAACAATTTATAGGGAGGGGTTGGGTGACCAAAGACTCCCATTACTGGATGTTTCAACGGCACTAGAAACTCCCTCTCTTTCAGTTGAGGATCGTGTTCCATTAAATCTTGCATAGTTTGCACTACACCTGCCGGCACACCAGCTGTCTGCATTGTTTGCATAATTTCTTCAGCTGAGCGCTGTTTGGTCCATTCTGCTACCAGTTCTTCCAGTGCGTCCTCGTTCTCTTTCCTGGAGTCTAAGGTGGCAAACCTCGGCTCTTTTGTCCAAGATGGATCCCCTATTGCATGACAGAAAGCTGCCCATTCCTCATCAGTAAATACCGCAATGGCGCACCACCGGTCATCTCCTTGGCAGGGAAAGACGCCATGAGGAGCGGCATAGGCTATGCGGTTACCATTGCGAGCCTGTAAGTGCTTGTTAGCTTCCCAGTCAAGAAGAGCCGGAGTGATTTGGTGAATGCAAACTTCAATCATGCTGGCGTCTATATATTGCCCCTTCCCGGTCCTACGCCTGTAATCTAAGGCAGCAACAATGGCCATGGCAGTAAAGCACGGAAGCACAACATCACCATAGGGAATATTAGGCGCGACCGGTGCTCGATCTGGCCACCCTGTGAGATCCAGATAGCCTGACAAAGCAGCGCCTGTTCCATCAAGACCCCATTCATGTGCTAGAGGACCTGTCTGGCCATAGGCACTAGCTTCAGCCATAATTATGTCAGGCTTTATACTTCTGATATGTTCGTAGCCAAAACCCAATTTGCTCAACGTCCCAGGAGTGAAGTTAGCATTGACTACGTCAGCCCAGCGAATAAGCCTATCTACGACTTCCCGCGCTCGAGGATGCTTCAAGTTGAGAGTCATACTATATTTTGAGGTATTTAGATGGGTAAACATTAGATTATCATTCGGGTTGGTTGTGGAAGTCGTGGAGACCGTCTGGTCCATTCTCCCGAGATCTAGACGCGTCCTAGATTCAACACGAATTACTTGAGCTCCGTGGTCACCAAGGTGTTTGCCGACCAAAGCTCCTGCTATGGCCCAGCCAAAATCCACAACCTTAACTCCGGCTAATGCCTGCTTTTCCATGCTTCTCCTAGCTCACTTGTTTGGTCTTCCTTTTCATATAACACCCGCTTTCTTCAGTTCCGCAATTTCCGCGCTTGATAATCTGAGCTCTTTTGCATAGATAGCTTCGTTGTCCTCACCAATAAGTGGCGCCCGACGCTTTACAAAGTTCTCCGTCTGGCTAGTCAAAAAGAAATATTCTGGATAGGTAAGTGTAATATCCAACTCAGGATATTCCAAGTTTACCCAATAGTCCCGTGCTTTAAGTTGGTAGTTCTCAAGCACATCTGTAGGAGGATTTACTGGAGCGGCATTTATTCCCCTCTTCAATCCTTCCTCGACGACTTCTTTCACAGTGTGATTCACGAAGAACTTGGCTATTGCCTCTTGGTAAATGTCAAGTTGCTCTCGGGACATTGCGGCAGGATGAAATTCGTCCCAGTTTGTTACCTTGCTGAATGGATTTTCTAACCCATCCTCGTCAATCCATCTTGACAAAGCACGATTGCCAGCTGCTCCAAACTGGCCAGGCATAAGTGTCCAGAATATGTACCCATCCTTGCATTGCCAAATCCAGCGAGTGGTACGAGGACCGATTCTGCGCACACCGTCACTCCGTTTTAGCAAACGCTTCTCAACATCCCAAATCACTAGATTATTAAAGGTTCTACTGGCGGTAACCTCTTGGAGGGATACATCAACCTGTTGTCCTTCACCGGTAATTCCCCGATGGTAATGAGCAATTACCGTCCCTAAAGCAGCGGCAGCACCGGCGTGGAAATATACCGAATCAGGCCCCTCTCGAACCGGTGGCCGGTCTGGGTCACCGCAGGTTAACAAAGCCCCACCCATCGCAGAAGCGATCATCTCACTCCCCTTATATTGAGCATAAGGGCCTTTCTGCCCAAAGGGGCTTATCGAGGTCATGATAATTCTGGGATTTAGTTGCCTTAACGCATTATAACCAAGCCCCAGGCTATCCATATAGCCTGGAGGAAACGACTCCAGCACAAAGTCAGCTTTCTCCACCAGTTTGCGAAACAGGTCTTGACCCCGACTCGCCTCGAGATTAAGGGTTATACTCCGCTTGTCGGTATTAAAAGCAAACCAGTATAGACTTTTTTCGAGGTCCTGTGTGTTATGGAGAAATGGGGGGATGCTTCGCGACGGGTCTCCTCCGGGTTTCTCAACCTTTATTACCTCCACCCCTAAAGCCGCCAGAATCTTACCACAGACAAACCCTTTCTCATCCATTAGATCCAAAGCTCGAAAGCCACCTAATAAACTGTCAGCCATTATCTACCTCTGCCTGCTTATAGCTTTAATAAATCGCTCAAGACTGTTTTCAATCTGCTTCTTATCTGTATCTGACCTGTCTCTTATACACATCTGACGCTGCCGACGAATAGAGAGGT
>CAZJMM010000186.1:0-3004 GCA_964547155.1 uncultured Dehalococcoidaceae bacterium
GGGTCATCGATGTTCTTGCTATTTAGAAGGACATCCAGAGTCGCTTTTACCGAGAAAGCCAGAGCTTGAAGGTGATAGCCACCTTCTAAGGTGAAGACAAGGCGTTCTAAGCTTAATTTTCTGGCTAAATATTTCAACACATCAACCATACGGGCGAAACCAGTAACGCTGACCTGCATCAGGGCGATATCATCAGCCCAGTGAGCATCGTAACCGGCTGAGACCAGAATGAGTTGTGGCTGATAGCGTTCAGCCACTGGCACTAATACCTTGTCGAAGACAAGTAGATATTCCTCGTCTCCCCATCCGGCTAAAAGGGGTACATTTACGGTCAGACCTTCTCCCTCTCCACTGCCCGTTTCGTTGATGCTCCCGGTTCCTGGATAGAGTGGGTATTGATGGGTAGAAAAGTAGAGAACATGGGAGTCAGCATAAAAAGTGTCCTGAGTTCCGTTGCCGTGGTGGACATCAAAGTCAACAATGAGCACTCGGCTTATGTTAAAGTTAGACAGGGCGAATTTGGCGGCAACGGCAACATTATTGAATAGACAAAAGCCCATAGCCTGCCAGCAGGTAGCATGGTGTCCGGGAGGTCTGACCAGAGCAAAGACGCTGTCAGCTTCACCAGTCATCACTGCTTCAACTGCTCGCAAGACCCCGCCCGCAGCGTACAGAGCTACCTCGTAAGAAGCTGGAGACATTATGGTATCAGCATCAAGCCAGCCACCGCCCCTTTCCGCTTGGTTCTTGACATAGGCTATATACTCCTGAGCATGTACTAAGGACAGCTCGTCTAAGGTCGCTGGGCGCGGAGATAATAACAGAAGTTTTTTCATAATACCACTCTCTTCAAGAAGGGACATGGTAGTTGTGAGTCTCTCCTTATTTTCGACATGGTTTCCGGTGTCGTGCTTAAGGTAAATGGGGTCATAAACTAAGGCTGTCTTCATAAATAGCCTATTCCTTTTAATATTAATCCCCCATAATACCAAAATTAAATGGAAAGAAACAGTAATTGTCGCCGTTCTGCTCGCCATGTTATACTGGTGAGCTAAGGGGAGTGAGGTGTCCTTAAACCTGGCTCAAATTGCCATACAAATTGATAGTATGGTGGCAAAGTTGCAAGCAGGTGAGGAAGAGAGACAGCAAAGACTTGCCTTTGCCTTGAATACCCTTCGCTCTCAATCAACTGATCTTACCTCGCTAAAACGAAAGATTGAGACAGGCAAAACTACCTGGCTGGTAGCTGGTATAGAAGACAAACTTGATGCTCACTATCCAGCACCGCCCTGCCCTGACGATTTTGTTGTTTTAGCTACAGACGGCTCTCACATCGATGTTGACCGCCATCGCCCTGCCCGGTGTTTTGTCATCAACATTGGTACTGTGCGTCTCGACTATGGTCAAATGCCTGCGGCTTTTCTTTCCAGCTTACCTCTGCTTCATTTTGAGGAAGAGGATGTGGTCTTAAGCTCTACTACTGGAAGCCAGCAGGAAATGATTGAAGGACCTCTCTTAGGGGTAAAGCGGAGTGTTGAGGAGTGTCGCCTTCTGGCTGAATTAGCCAAGGGAGTGGAAGCCAAGCTACCGATAGCGGCTCTGCTTGATGGCTCTCTTGTTTTGTGGGGTTTAGCTGGGCAGGTTTACCCTGCTTTTGTTGTTAATGCCCTTCTGGAAAATGGTCTGCTTAAACACTTAGATGAATTGAGGCAGTTGTCTAAAACCAGACAATTGGCTTTAGCAAGCTATATCAGCTTTCCACGGAGTACTGAAGTCGTGAATGTATTGAGACTGGCTTTATGCCCTTATGAGCCTGTAGACTGCGACCGTTACTGTGCGAGTAAATCTAAAGAAAGAGACTGTGATAATGTGGCGGGTCTCTTAGACCGGGAACTTTTCGAAAGACTATTAACTGAGGGAGAGCGGTCAGCTCTTTTCTCCAGCCATTCTTCCATAGTGAAGGAACATTACCAAGGACATCAGGTTCACTTCTTTTATATAAAGATGGCTGAGGAATTAACTCGGATAGAAGTGCCGCAGTGGGTGGCTGAAGATAAAAGACTACTTGACATAACTCACGCCATTATTCTGGATCAGTGTCGGAGAGGGCAGGGGTATCCAGTGGCTCTTAGTGAAGCCCACGAAAAAGCGGTGATAACTGCCGCTGACCGAGACCAGTTCTGGCAGCTTGTGGAAAGAAGTTTAGCCAGGCAGAATAAACTATTAAAGAGTTCAGCCAAGGCTAAAAGTAAGAGAACGAGATGGGTTTAGGAACACCTATGGGTTTTAGAGAATGGAAATTGTAACCAAAGTAGGCGAAGTTATTGAAGCCAACACCAAAGAATTCGTGGCTCAGTGTTATCAACTTCATGAGCCACCGCCGCTGGGTAGTCTGGTGAAGACGAAGGATGCCCCTGGGGAAATTTACGGGATAGTTTACCATGCTGAAACCCATAGCCTGGAGCCAGGTCGGCATCCTATAGCTCGCGGTGAAGAGGCAAAGGAAGAAGAGGAGATTTTCCGTAATAATCCTCAACTGGCTAAATTATTGTGTACTGATTTCAGAGCTTTGGTGGTAGGGTACGGGGAAGGAAATAAGTTTCACCACTATCTACCGCCGAAACCAGCTCGCATTCATAACTTTGTTTACCTCTGTACCCTGGATGAGGTCAGGAATTTTACTCGGTCCCTTGATTTTCTAAGTTTACTGATGGAAGCTAATTTAGCTGTGTCAATGGATGAAATTGTTGCTGCTAGCCTTCGTTACTTTAGTCAGGCGTACGATGACCAGCAGGCTTTCTTGGTTAAGGCTGGTAAGGAATTAGCTTTGTTGCTCAGTGGCGAACTTAAAAGGCTTAACTCAATACTGAGGAGACTTAAGTAGAAATGACCAACCGAGATTTGGTTAATGAAGAGCGTTTGGGAGTTGTAGTTTCTGGCTCTTTGACTAAAGGGGTGGAGGTGAGACTTGATAGCTCCACCTCGGTAGAAGACATGGTTGTCG
>CAZJMM010000187.1:0-2985 GCA_964547155.1 uncultured Dehalococcoidaceae bacterium
AGTGTATTGACCGAAGCCAGGGTCTTACTGAAGGCGACTGGGCTAGGCTGATTGCCAGCTCATTCCACATCTTAGCGTCTGCACTGAAGAAAAAGATGGAATGTTTTCCCTTGGCACCCAGACAAAACCGAGGAAAACATCAGGGATCTTGTTATGTTTCGGCGAATAGCCTTAATAAAGCGGGTAATAACCAGGGGCTTAGGTTGGAAGCGCATAACTAGAGTGCGCGAGATGCCCAAGTCCTTGGGACAGCATATGGCAAAAGTATTATTTGTTTTCGCCAGCACCAGTATGGTATAGCTCCTCTATTAAAGCTATGAGTGCTTTCTTAGCCTTAAGGTTTAGCCTCTTATCAGCCTTGATTGCAGGTATTGGGTCAGCAACACTCCCCTCTTTACCAGTTACAAGGTAGTCAACGGTTACACCCAGTTCCTCTGCTAACCTCGCCAGAGAGGACAAAGAAGGGTCTCGCTTATCTTGCTCTATGGCTGAAACATGCTGTGGTGTCACGCCGATTGCTTTGGCTAGTTCTTGCTGGGTAATCTCCAAAACCTGCCTTCTTTTTCTAATTCTTTTTCCTATGCTCATTGCTTTGCTTCCTAGGTCTTCTTGATAACTTTATCAGCGGATATGTCAGATGAGCTAATTATCAACTGTCAGTTGACTAGCAGGAGTACTTTATGGTAAAAGTCACTAAGTTTCCCCGAAAATACATCCAAGGAGGATGAATAATGAAAAAGAAGACTTTTACCCAAGGATTAGTACTTACCCTCTTAGCTGCAATGGCTATATTGCCAATTACAATTGGAAGAACAGCACTTGCAGCAGAGTCAATAGAAAAACCTCCCAGCCCTGGCGCAGGCTACGAGTGGATTGACTCGGGGGAGGAGCTTTACACGTTAAGCCTCGAAGGTGTGAAATATGAACCCCAGATTGTTGTCGGTGCGTACGTACCTCAGGAGTTCGGGATAGGCAAGACCTGCCCTGTTGATATTTATGTGACAAGGCTCTCTGAAGACGTCTCTGCCTTGGATGCTCACATCCTATCCCTTGATTCCACAGGCAACGCGTACGGTGTCAATATCTGTGCTGGGATAGGTGTGGAGGTAGGGGTGCCAAGGGGTCTTTCCTGGTATGTCCATTTAGGCATTGGGATTACTGTTTGGGGGAAAACCTACTGGGATTCTTTATGGCTGAAACACATTCCTATAGGCGGTTCTCCTCTAGCTCAATCAACCGAGGATTTCAAAGAGGGGTCATTGAAGATTTTGCCTGAGCGTGTCTCTTATGAAAGAATTTCTGACATACCCTACGAGAAATGGGACGGGCCTTTTACTACAGATGTTACCCCTGAATTAGAGCGTACTCTTACTGTTAGTGGGATAGTTGAGAGCGAGACGCCATTTATAGAGGTTCAGCCTGGTTTACCCACAATCATTCAGTTTCAGAATGTGGATGTGAAAGAACTAACGATCAATCCTGTGGTTATGGGAGAGGGTATGACTTATACAGCGATAAAGATACAGCAGCTTACTGACAAACCACTGAGCATTGTTGCGGCGTTACCCAATAGCGTTTATCACTACTTTGTCATTAACACAAACGTCGAAGATGGAAACGTCAGCAGCGTAGATATTCAGTTTGATGTAGAAAGGGCATGGATTGCTGAAAACGGGATAGATGAGCAAACTATTAGACTGAATCGGTATAACCCAACAGACGAAATCTGGGAATCTTTACCAACCGAAAAAATCGGCAAGGATGACCTATACGTTCACTACTCTGCGACATCGCCTGGGTTGTCGCTGTTTGCAGTGACAGGCGAACTGGAGAAGGCCACTCCAATTACTCTTTGGCTCGCAGTAGGAGTGGGAATCGGGATGGTGCTAATGGGTGTGTTGATTTATTTCATGAAAGTGGGGAAAAGAGCTGGGGGTGAAAGTAATAAAGGAGAGTAGAAGATGAAAAGCTGTCCATTTTGTGAAACCGAAAATACGGATGACGCCAAGTATTGTAGAGAGTGTGGGCGGTCTTTGGTGCAGGAGCTAACTGACAGAGAAATTCTGTTGCGGATTAGAGACCTTGTGGACAGTAGTGCAAAACACAGCAGAGAAATGTGGGAACGGCATGAAAAGAAGTGGGAAGAACAACAGCAATTGTCGGAACAAGCCAGGAAAGCATTACAGGGATTTACGAGACGGCAGAGAATTGTTGGGATTGCTCTGATAGTCTGTTTCGTAATATTTGCATTCGCTATCCTTGCTCTTATGGTTCGTTGATGCGATTCTTGGCTAAATTTGTGCTCTTGTCGTTAAGCGACACTTATGGACACAGAGCGGGCAAATCCTGCTCAGATTAGCGAATAAAGGGATACCTGTCACACTTTTGACCTCTTCTCCAGCCACTCTAGTAGCTACTTTGCCAAATAGACCCTGTGCCTCTGGTCAAGATAAACGCAGTGGAAGCCCTTTTCCCTTCTAAGCATGCCTAAGACCTCTTTTGATATGCAGAGGACTTCTAACAAGGCACTTTTGCTGTAGACTATCCGCTCCCGTGGTAGCTTTCGATACCCGTCCATATTCCCCCCATAATGTCTAAAAGGATAGGCATTACAGCTTCATCTAGGGTATGACTCAATGTCGATGACCATGAAGTATCTGTCACGCTTCGGCAAGAGGATTCCTTCAGGATTCGTCGCCAGGTGGTATTTAAGAGATAGCCCCGCGAGCGGTTACAAGGGGCAATGGGTTGAAACCTGTTCAACCGAACGGCCAAGCCGGGGAGCAAGTTAACAATTTCAGCAAATGCTGGAAAAACTATTGACTAATGTGCATCTTTGGTGCTATTGTCAGGAACAAATCTAATATGGAAAGGAGGTTCAGATGCAGGCGTATTGCGTGAAATGCAGAAAAAAGGTTGAGATCAGGAACCCGAGGGCTATCACAATGAAGAACAAGCGTCCTGCGACTCAAGGTGTTTGCCCGA
>CAZJMM010000188.1:0-2958 GCA_964547155.1 uncultured Dehalococcoidaceae bacterium
CGGTTGATGGGCAAGCTTACCTTGAAGAATGAAGTTTTAAAAAGGCACAGGCTTTGTTTACATGGCGGCGATACTGAATGCCTTTTCGCGAAGGGTCATTGGTTATGCCGTTTTCATTGCTCTAGATACTACCCAGACGTTTCAAGCGCTCAAGATGGCGATAGCAGGGAGGCAGCCCTCGGTATTATTCACCACTCCGACTAAGGGTACAGTGTGTCTCAAGTGAATAATGTGGACGAGCTCAAGAGACATGGGTTCAAATCCTAGATGTGGGTGAGGTTTGGCGTAATGAACCAATTGCGATTATTGTATTGAGGCTATATTATTAAGGATAGTATTAAGTTAGAATGGTCTGTATAGACTCTAAAAGACTGTAACAAAAATAATAAAGGAGGCGAAAATGGACTTTGAGTACACTGACGAACAGAATATGTTCCGCAAGATGGCACGCGAATTCTGTCAGCGCTATGTAATACCCATTGCCAGGGAAATTGATCGAGAAGACCGCTTCCCTAAGGAGCTACTTAAAGAGTTGGCGTCTTTGGGACTGCTGGGGATTATGGCTCCTCAGGAATACGGTGGCTTGGGAGCTGACCGCATCTGCTATTGCGTTGTTGTGGAAGAGCTTGCGCAGGGTAGCATTGCAGCCTCTACCTTGGTGACAACACAGAATTCCTTTGCTGAAATACCCATCCTTGAGTGGGGAAATGAAGAACAGAAAAGGAAATATATCCCCCGCATGGTAAAAGGGGAGCTCTTTGGGTGCTTGGCTGTAACTGAACCTAACTATGGAAGTGATCCTGCAGGTATGGAGACAAGCGCTGTAAGGGATGGTAATTCATGGGTGATCAATGGTTCTAAGATGTATATCACTCACGGAGATGTGGCGGATGTAGTCACGACCAGTGCCCAAACGGCGAGAGGGAGTCGCCACACAGGCATAATCACTTTTCTCATAGAACGAGGCATGCCTGGTTTTAGGAGCCGTCCACTGCGTGGCAAGTTGGGTTGGCATGGGACAGCTATGGCTGAGCTTATTTACGAGAACTTACGCATACCTGACGAGAATGTTCTGGGTAAGGTAGGTGATGGCTTCAAGGTGCTGATGAGTGCTTTGGATGATAATCGGGTTGGCAATGCGGCGCATTCAATAGGGCTCTCATTGGCAGCTATAAGAGCTTGCATCAGTTATGCTCAACAGCGCCAGCAATTCGGCAAACTGATTGGCAGCTTTCAGTTAATTCAATCTATGATTGCTGATATGATAGTAGAGACAGAAGCAGCTCGACTTCTAACATATAAGGCTGCGGCTTTGATGGATAAAGGTAAACGTGAGATACCGGAAACTTCTTATTGTAAGTTATATGCCACTGAAGTAGCCCAGAGGGTTACCTGTAATGCCATCCAGATTCATGGTGCTGCAGGGTATCTTGATGAGTATCCTGTGGAGCGCCTGTATCGGGATGCCCGTGCTATCACTATTTTGGAAGGAACTTCTGAAATTCACCGGCTGATTATCGGTCGACATGCCTTGGGCATTAGTGCCTTCGTCTGAGATCGATGAATTTATTCCTTCATGAGCTCCTTGATTTTGGCTATTAGTGCGGGTATTGCTTGACGGTAATCACCAACCACTCCAAAACGGGCAACTTTAAATATGTTGGCTTCTGGGTCTTTGTTTATAGCCACTATATTTTTAGAACCCGAACACCCAGCTAAGTGTTGCATAGCACCAGATAAAGCCACAGCGATATAAAGATTGGGGCTAACGATTTTGCCTGTTTGGCCGACTTGCAAACTAGTAGGCAGCCAGCCTTCCTCGCAGGAAGCCCTTGTCCCACCAACGGCACCGCGAAGTAGATGAGCTAATTCATAAAGACCATCGAAACCTTCTTTTCCTCCTATACCCCGGCCGCCGACTAAAACTACTTCTGCATCCTCCAGCTTTATACCCTCAGCTTCTTCCTTGATGCGATCAACCACCTTCATTTTAGCCACTACTTCATCAATTCTGATATCAACCTTTATTATTTCACCTCTCCGTGAAATATCTGGTTCGGCAGCTGACACCGATTTTGGTCTGACTGTAGCTATCTGAGGTCGAGCCTTTTCAAATATTTTTATTGCTAATGCGTTGCCACCATAGACAGGACGGGTTGCCATTAGTAACTTCTCTTCCTGATTAATGCTTAATTCAATGCAATCCATACATAGCCCAGAACCAAACCTTGCAGCTAACCGTGGAGCTAAGTCACGACCAATGTCTGTTTGACCAAAGAGGAGAATCGAGGGAGTTATTTGTTGGCATAAATGACTAACTACAGAAGTATAAAGCTCAGGGTGGTATTCAGCGATAGCAGGCTGGTCTACGAGATAAACTTCATCAGCACCAAAGGAGATAGCCTTTTGCCCAATGTCTTGAAGACCACTACCCATAAACAAATAAAGTAATTCCTCACCCAGGTCGTCGGCAAGTTTCTTACCTACGGTTAACAGCTCTTTACTTATAGCGGCTAAATCGCCTTTGATTACTTCACCGTAGACAAGAATTCCCTTAGATTCAGCCATATTGACTCACTTCCTCGTTGGATCAAATAAGCTTTGCGTCTCTTAATTTCAGAGCCAGTTTAGTTGCCGCCTCACTTGTATCTTCACCTTCAATAATTTCACATTTTACCTGTCGTATCGGTATGAATAGTTTTGTTATTTTGGTACGATTAGCCGCTGTACTGACCTGAGAAGGCATAATCCCAATATCCTGGGCAGACCATGAACCAATTTTTTTCCTGGCAGAGGTGATAATTCCCATGCCGGTAGGTAAACGTGGTTGTCCCAGTTCATTACTAATAGTTACAACCGCTGGCAAAGGAGCTTCTACTATTTCGTACCCATCCAATAGAACCCTCTCTACTCTGATTTTCCCGTTTATCGCTTCCACTTTGCGGGCAAGACTGATAA
>CAZJMM010000189.1:0-2942 GCA_964547155.1 uncultured Dehalococcoidaceae bacterium
GGCTGTTATAATGGTAATGACTCGGAGAGGTGACCGAGTGGCTCATGGTGCCGCTCTCGAAAAGCGGTCTCGCATTAGCGAGCGTGGGTTCGAATCCCACCCTCTCCGTCAAGGAATCTAAGGAGAGGTGCTGGAGTGGTCTAACAGGCGCGCCTGGAGAGCGCGTGTCGCCTTTGGCGACCGTGGGTTCGAATCCCACCCTCTCCGCCAAGACTCTTAAGTTAAATTCCCAAAATAGCCTTTATGCCCTTCCTTAGCTATGCTAAAATGGTTTGATTCCCATGAGAACTCAGCGTGACCTGAAATATTGGGTAAGTTTTTCGCAGATACCTGGTATCGGTCGGGTACGAATCAGTCAGTTACTAGAACACTTCAGTAGCTTAGAATATGCCTGGAAAGCCTCGGCTGGTGAGCTAAGAAAAGCCGGGCTTGACACGAAAACGGCTGAATCTATGGTAAACATGCGAGCACGGATTTCGCCCCAAGCTGAAATGGAAAGACTGGAACGCTTTCAGGTAACAGTGCTTCCCATGAATGATCCTACTTATCCTAAGCGACTTAAGGAAATCTATGACTATCCGCCTCTACTTTATATCAGGGGTAAACCTTTACCCTCAGACGAATGTTGCTTAGCTGTGGTTGGCACCCGAAGAGCTACTGTTTACGGTCGCCAGGTGACAGAAGAAATCGTGGCTGATTTAGCCAAAAGCGGAGTTACCATCGTCAGTGGCTTAGCTGGGGGTATTGATTCCATAGCTCACCGGATTGCCCTTGAGGTTGGCGGGAGGACAATTGCCGTTTTTGCCTCTGGTTTGGATATTGTTTACCCCGCTGAAAATGCTAAATTAGCCAGAGAGATTATGGAACACGGAGCTTTAATTAGCGAATACCCCTTGGGTACCAGACCAAAAGCAGATAACTTCCCACGACGTAACCGCATTATGAGTGGCATGAGCCTGGGAGTATTGGTAGTGGAGGCTGGGGAAAGCAGCGGGGCTCTGATAACAGCCAATCAGGCTCTGGAACAGAATCGAGAAGTCTTCGCCATACCCGGAAGCATACTTTCGCCAGCCAGTCGTGGTACTAACCGTCTCATTCAGGAAGGAGCCAAACTTGTCACAAACTGTAGTGACATCCTTGAGGAGTTGAATTTGACAATAGTAGTACAACAATTAGAAATGAAAGAAACTGTTACAACAGATGATACCGAAGCCCAGCTACTGAAGGAATTGACTGCCGAGCCTTCTCATATAGATGAAGTCTGCCGACATAGTGGTTTACCCATGGCTATCGTAAGCAGTACTTTAGCTATGCTCGAGCTAAAAGGACTGGTAAAGCAGGTAGGCAGTATGAACTACGTGTTGGCTCGAGAAATACGGAAAGGTAAATAATCTTTAGATAACTATGGCAAGCAAATTAGTTATTGTTGAATCTCCAGCCAAGGCAAGAACACTCAAGGAGATGTTAGGCAAAGGCTACGTGATTAAAGCCTCATTAGGACATGTGCGCGATTTACCCAAAAAAGAACTGGGTATAAATTTAATGGACTTTGCCCCAAAGTATGTTGTCCTCTTTGAAAAAAGAAGGGTTATTCGCGAAATTAAGGAGGCAGCTAATAGTGCTTCAGCCGTTTATCTGGCTACTGACCCCGACCGGGAAGGCGAATCTATTTCATGGCATTTAATTGAGGCAACCAAACTAAAGAAAGACAGGATACCCATTCGCCGTATCGTCTTCCATGAGATAACTAAAGAAGCTATTGAACAGGCACTACAAAATCCACAGACAATAGATATGAAGTTGGTCAATGCCCAACAGGCACGCCGTCTCCTGGACCGGCTGGTAGGCTACAAATTAAGCCCGTTACTATGGCGTAAAGTCCAAAGCGGACTTTCTGCAGGTAGAGTTCAATCAGCAGCGGTGAAAATCATCGTGGATCGAGAACGGCAAATCCAAGACTTTATACCTCAAGAATACTGGACCATTGAAGTAGAGCTCACAAAGTTAGTGCCAGAAAATAAACAAGGAACCTTCAGGGCACTGCTTATTGGTTTAAGCGATGGAACTAAAGTAGATATTCCTAACCAGACTAAAGCTAATACCATTGCTACTGAACTGATAAAGGCGAGTTACACAGTCAGCAAATCACAAACCAAAGAAACAATCAAACAGCCAGCGCCTCCTTTTACAACCAGTACCTTACAGCAAGAAGCCTGGAGGAAACTTCGTTTTAGTGCTCACCGGACCATGGCTATCGCTCAGCAACTTTACGAAGGTCTACCCATTGGGGATGAAGGTTTAGTCGGGCTTATTACCTATATGCGCACCGACTCCACTCATGTCGCTCCAGGTGCCGTAGCCGAGATGAGGGACTTCATCACTCAGCGCTACGGTAGCAACTTCCTACCCTCAAAGCCACGCATCTTTGCCCAGAAGCAAAAATTTACCCAGGAAGCCCATGAAGCAATCCGCCCAACGAAAGTCTTTAGAGAACCTTCTCAGCTTATTCCTTATTTGAAGTCAGAACAACTCCAACTTTATGAACTTATTTGGAAACGAGCCGTAGCCAGCCAAATGGCAGCTTCAATCTTCGATATCACAACGGTGGAAATTGAAGCTGAACGTCCAGACTCTGAAAAAAGGTACTTACTCCGGGCTACCAGCTCGACACCCAGATTCTTTGGCTTCATGGTTTTATATATTGAGAGCAAGGACGAAGAGGAAGAAGACAAAATTATGGCTCCCATTCCCACATTAGAAAGGGGAGACCGTTTGAAACTCCTGCAAATCATCCCAGAGCAACATTTTACTCAGCCGCCTCCTCGATATACTGAGGCAACGCTGATAAAAGCCCTGGAACAAAAAGGTATCGGTCGACCAAGCACTTATGCCCCTATATTAGCCACTATCCAGGAAAGAAGATATGTACACAAAGAAAACGG
>CAZJMM010000190.1:0-2928 GCA_964547155.1 uncultured Dehalococcoidaceae bacterium
GGCTAACTCCTGGTAAAGTAATTCATAACCAATTCTACGAGCCGGGTCACCACAGCAGGTTTCTTCTGCGAGTATACCAAAGTCTACCCCCGCCTTTTGAAAGATATTGACCATAGCCAGAATAACCTTTACGACACGCTCATCTAAGGCAGCGGTACACCCTACCCAAAAGAGTACATCAGTTTCTTTGTCTTGAGATAGCCTCTTAATTTCCAGACCCTTTGTCCAATCATCCCTCAATCTTAAATATTGGCTGCCCGCCCAGGGGTGCCCTCTTTTCTGTAATGAGCTTAGACTTAGCTGAATTGTTTCTGGCATCTTGCCCAGCATTAAGGTCAAATTGCGTCTTATTTCAATGATTTTGGCAAGGGGACTAATATAAACAGGGCAATGGACGATACAAGCACCGCAGGTGGTACACGCCCAGATTTCATCTTCGGTTATCACTTCGCCAACCGTGCTAATAGGAGGCTCTTTGTGCTCTGAATCTTGATGAGCACTATTGCTGCGGGATAAACCAGTCTGTGTTACCAGCTGACTTTTAAGACTCTGAACAATCTTCTTTGGTGATAATGGCTTTTTGGAAATGTAAGCTGGACAATTGTCCTGGCACCGACCACATCGGGTACAGGCGTCCAAATCCAGGAGGTCTTTCCAGCTAAATTCCCGAATATTTGCAGTCCCGAATGTTTGTGCCGTTTCAATATCAATCTTTTCTAATTCGCCTTTGGGCTTGAGGGGATGGAAAAAGGCATTTAGTGGTGCCACTAATATATGGCTTAGTTTGGAAAAAGAGAGCGAAATATAGGCTATAGCGCCCAGAATGAAAAAGGTGTGGAACCACCATAAAATGTTGTGCAGTAGAAGTTTGCTGCTTTCGGCAAAGCCAGCGAAGGCTTTTGCCATAGCAAGCCCTATTGGTGACCAGATTGCCCAATCTGGGTGCATTGTAAGCTCGGTAGCGCTGATTCGGAAGCCTTCGACAAAATAACCAGTCAGAACCATCAAAAAAATCAATACAAGAGCTACAGCGTCTTCAATAGTATTGTCGAGCCTATCAGGTTTCTGGACATAGCGTCGGTAAGCAGCAATAGCAATTCCTATAAGGATTACAATGCCAAAAATGTCCGCCACAAGAGACGAGACCAAGTAAAAAGTCCCTTTCAGAAATGGATATATGTAATGACTAACTGCATCTAAGGCAGCTGCAATGAGTAGTGCCAAGAACCCCCAAAAAAGAAAGAAATGCATTATTCCCGGATAGGGTTCTTTGAGAATTCGTTTATGCGCCAGCCCATCATTAATGGCGAGAGTCAGGAAATTGATGACCCTCTTACTTAATTTGAATGTGGTAGTATTTCCCTTGCCACTACGCCATAATTGGTAGCGCTTATAGAAAGAATAGACGAGGATAGCAACCGTAATGGTTGCCAAAGGATAAAGAATGAAGGCACCTAAAGGGACATTCCAAAAAATCTCTCTTGACGCAGGCACGATTGACTTCCTTCAATTTATATTAACAATTAATCTGTGTATTCTAGCAAATTATTGGAGCTCTTACTACGGAAGAATGTTAAGCAACGAGCGATTATAATGGCATCTACTAAAGCCATGCCATCTTTTCACCTCACCAAATTTCCTCTCAATCTTGTACCTCTCCCCAGTCTTCTTTAGCTTAACTAAAAAGTGACCCTTAGGAATAACTTGTTCATAGAGAAAATTACTGTAAAAGGAATCCAGGGTAGTCTCCTTACATCTTATTTTTGCCATGTTTGTCTCCTTAGCTTTTCTTTAAGTATAATAGCCTTAAGGCTATCTGGCTATATTCCAGAGCAGGTTTTCGAAGATTTTTTGAAAAATTGCTCAACAATCTCTATGAGTAGTCTATTGCTTATATTTGGGTGAAAGTTTATAATCAAACACTATTTGTATTAAGGTAAGCAAAAGTGCATCACTATGGAGCTGAAAAAATTCGTAATGTGGTATTGATTTCCCACTCGGGAGCTGGTAAGACTTCCTTGGCTGAAGCTGTGCTCTTTGCTTCTGGTGCTGTCAACCGTTTAGGTAGTGTTGCTGACGGCACCACTACCTCTGATTATGAGCCTGAGGAAATAAAGCGCCGAATCAGTATTAACTTATCCCTGCTCCCTTGTCAGTGGAATGATACTAAACTCAACCTTATTGATACCCCTGGTTATCCTGACTTTGTCGGTGAAGTAAAGGCAAGTTTGAGAGTTAGTGAAAGTGGTGTCATCGTGGTTTGTGCTGCTTCTGGCGTAGAAGTAGGCACGGAGCAGGTTTGGAAATACGCTAATGAAACTGTTCTCCCCTGCTTAATCTTCGTTAACAAAATGGACCGGGATAATGCTGATTTTTTCCGAACTCTTGATGAAATCCAATCTAAATTGGGGAAAAAGTGTTTGCCTATCCAGTTACCTATAGGTTCGCAGAAAGATTTTGTAGGTGTAATGGATTTAGTAACGCTGAAGAGCTATGGAATTTCCTCACAAGAAATTGAGACACCAGCGGCTCTATTGGAACTTTGCAAGACACATCGTGAAAGATTAGTAGAGGCGGTAGTCGAAGTAGATGACGAACTTATTACTAAATATTTGGATGGGAAAGATATAAGCACCGAAGAGTTGCGTCGTGCTATAAAACAAACAATCCTACTGAGGAAGATTGTCCCGGTTCTTGCAGGCTCAGCTTTGCGCAATATAGGTGTCACCTTGTTTATGAATCTCATTTTGGATTATTTGCCTACACCCCAAGAAAAAGGAGTAACAGCTATTAACCGGACAACTGGTGTCAAGGAGGAAGTGGAACCGACTTCAACAGTACCTTTAACTGCTTTAGTTTTTAGAACCAGTGCTGACCCTTACATCTGTCTCTTATACACATCTGACGCTGCCGACGAATAGAGAGGTG
>CAZJMM010000191.1:0-2924 GCA_964547155.1 uncultured Dehalococcoidaceae bacterium
CGTTGACAACATTGAATTTTTCTGATCTGATTGATTATCACAAGAGGAATAGTGCTATCGCCACTATGGCCTTGAAGAAAAGGCAGATTCGCATTGACTTCGGCGTCATCGAAGTTGATACCAGCAATAGTGAAGTCAAGGCTTACATTGAAAAGCCCACTCTCGAGAACTTGGTTAGCATGGGAGTGTATGTTTTGAACCCTGAGGTTCTGGAATATATAGAGCCAAATGAATACTTGGACTTTCCGGAGCTGATTCGAAGTCTGCTCGCTGATGGAAGAACAGTGAAGGGATATATCTTTGACGGTTATTGGTTGGACATAGGGAGACCGGAGGATTATGAGAGAGCCAACACAGAAATAGAAGAAATATATGGCAAGCTAGGCATAACTGGGGAAGGATGAGGCTGAAACAGAAAAGAATCCTGCTCACTGGAGCTAGTGGCTTTATAGGGACTCATCTTGCGGTGGAGCTGAGAAGGCAAGGAGCGGAGGTGTTGACTCTCACGGACCGGGACGGGTATCGTATTGATGTAAGAGACTGGCCAAGGGTCAGAGACTCGGGAGGCAAATTGGGTCGGGTGGATGCGGTCTATCACCTCGCTGCTCTGATGTCTGTTCCTTACTCCTTCGAAAATCCCAGGGAAACATACGAGGTAAACATTCTGGGAACACTAAACATTTTGGAGCTATGCAGACTGTACAATGTTGGGAAGGTTGTATTTGCGAGCTCATACGTATACGGTTATCCACAATACCTACCAGTTGATGAAGAACACCCTTTACATCCGAACAGTCCCTATGCCAGGAGTAAAGTCGTAGGCGAGGGTTTATGCAAAGCCTATTATGAAGATTATGGGCTGAATTGCATAATATTGAGACCATTCAACATCTATGGCGAAGGACAAAGCGATAGATTTTTGATACCTTCCATCCTCAAACAGCTAACAGGTGGGGATGGAAGAATCGAACTCATGGACCCAGAACCAAGAAGGGATTTTCTATATATCAGTGATGCAATCGAAGCCTATGTAAAGGCTGGCCAGTACACCAAGTCAGACTTTGAGATTTTCAACATTGGTTCCGGCGTGAGTTATAGCGTTGACGAGATTGTTAGCAGAATACTAGAGGCCTGGGGGCAGGAGGTGACGGTCAGCTATCACCGGCTGAGGAGAAGAGGCGAGATTATGGATGTGGTTGCAAATGTTCAAAAGGCAAAGGAGGAGCTTGGCTGGGAACCGAAGGTTGGTCTTGAAGAGGGGTTGAGCAGGTACATTGAGTGGTGTAAGGAAAACTTCTGCTAGCGCAGGCACCGATTCACAGAGTATGGGTTGACGCTGCAAGCAATGTTGATGATTGCCCTTGGCATCTCTGAGTAGAGCGTGTCACTATATTGTAACGCTGATGTGTTAGTACTATGGCGATTTATTCAGTACTAAGTCTGTGCTATGGAACATAGCTGTCGAGTTGACACAAGCTGACGATGTTGCCTTTTTGTAGGTCGACCATGGGTGGATGAAAGGGTAATCAGCGGGTAAGCAGCGAGAGATACAATACAGATTTTGGGTCTCTTCATTTGGATTCGCTGGTTAATGAGTCATATTCTTAAATGCTCTGGTAAATCAATGATAGCCTCTCAGCTACCTTTCTCCAGTCGAACTCCTCTTCGGCATATCTCCTGGAATTTGCCTCCATCCTTTTTCTCTCCTCAGGGTTGTCTATGAGGCATTTTATCTTATCAGCTAATTGCCGTTCATCGGCCGGATCAACGAGAAACCCGTTCCAGCCATCTCTAACTTTCTGAGGGATGCCTCCTACCTTGGTGCCAATTATGGGTTTACCTGATGCTATAGCCTCCAGTGCAACGAGAGGGTCAGCTTCAGCCAAGGATGGCAAAACAAAGATGTCACTGGCAACGTATAGCGCTCTTACATCTTCGGTCGAAATCAAACCGGTAAATACGATATTCCTCTCCAGTTGATGGTGTCTAATGTAACTGAGTATTTCCTTCGTACTAATTGGTCTCTCCAGGGCACCAAATGTGAGCGGGCCGACGAGCATGAATAGCGTACCTTTATAGCCAAACTCGTTAATAATGATATCGGCTGCTTTTACCAGATATTCCACCCCTTTAATTTTGCTTAGTTGACCAACGAATAATACGGTGAATTCCCCCTCTAAATTGTATTTCTTTCTGGTTTCCGTTACATCTATGGTGGGGTTGAAGAACTCTGTATCTACCCCATTATGTACCACTACCACGTTTTCAGGACTGACTTTGCCCGTGGATATAAATATTTCCTTGGCTAAATCGTTACCTGCAATCACTCTGGCTACCCGTCTTATAAGGTAGGAGTCAAGAAATACGTGGATTCTTTCTAATATGCTTAGCCTTCTTGTTCCGCGCAATACCCACTGACCAAGGTGGGACGTGTAAAACATTTTGCTACGAAGCCTTCGGTTTAGAAGGCTGAGGACTACCCCAACAGAGGTGGCGTGCAGGTGTATGACATCAATATTCTGGCTGTTCTTGGTTAGATATCGGCTTACCTTTAAGGCAAATAACACGGTATTGAGTTCATTCAAGGCAAAACGAAGATACCGGGGCATCTTGGAGGACTTGGGAACGGGGACTTTTCTAAAGTTCAACCTGACTATTTTCAACTCATCAACATACTCCACAGCAGCATCCTCTGGGGAGTATCGACTGTCCAGGATAACTACATCATGCCCCATTTTTGCCAAATGTTTGGAGGTGTGGAATATCACTTGCAGGGGAGCTCCGCCCTCTTTAGGCGGCATCCGGGCGCTACCGATGGGTACCTGTACAATCCTCATGGGTTAAACTGCTCTGTAATAGATGAAATATAATTGATGGTCGTCTATTACCTTACCGTATTTTCTCACAGGCTATCCAGAACCGTT
>CAZJMM010000192.1:0-2903 GCA_964547155.1 uncultured Dehalococcoidaceae bacterium
GGACAATACCGAAGGCATCAACTTCTGGGATATAGAAGCAAATAGCCTGGAAGCAACCGCAGGAGGTATGGGGATGCTCAAAGGCGCTGTGAAGATAAACACGGTCATAATTACCCAACGACTTTACTACAGCCAGTTCGTTACAGCCACTGTATTCGCCTCTTATCGGGTCTAAGCACTCGCCTTTCTTAACTTCCTGCACTGGACCTTCAGGATCGAGCTTGTAAGCAGCTCTACCATCAAACCAGTTTATAGCTCCACAGTTTGCCACCCTTTCCGGAGTGGCAATACAAATATGGGTCGGGGCAAAGCTCTGACACAGAGCACAGCTATAGAACTCTGCCACATCCTCTTCTTTTATTCCTTTGAGGCGTTCATCCCTGGCTTTATAGACTTCCAAGGCATGAGGTAAAAGCTCTTCTACTTTCTTCTCATCAGTAATGAAGGTGATACTTATTTTTTCAATGATGGGTAACTCCGAAGTGTAGAGGAAAATCAGGATTTTGCCGATTTCCTTTAGAGAGTTAAGTCCTTTCTTATAAGAGTCTTTATGCAACCTTATCCAGACGTCATTCCTTTGAGCCATGTGCCAGAAGCCTTCAATATAGTTGGCATAGAGGTGTATTCTTCTTTCAAAAACAGGCTCCATATCTTTCTCAATTCCAGCACCGGCGACATCAATGAGAATGGCTAAGGGATAACTACCACCTTCCTTCAGTTCAGCTATATCAGGTCCAACGACCTCAATTTTTTCATGCTCCACCTGGTCCATTCCCTTCATGGTTACCAGCTCGAACTTGCTTTTTACATCTGGACCACCAAATTCCACATAAAAGTCTGCTTTTCTTATCGCTTCGCCTTCATACTGTGGTCCAACATCTACGGGGAACATTCCTGCCATATTTATGCCTCCTTTTCCTGTAATTTTGCGATGAGATTTTCCAAGAACTCCTTCCATTTATCATCTTTAAGGTTTGGAAGAGAGTAATCAGCATTGGGATAATAGTACTTGCATAAGGTCATCGTCTTGAGGTGGGGAGCAAAATGCTTCAGGGTTGATAGTCCTTGCTCACCAAGGTCAGTCCTGAAGCCCAAGAAGACTACTAAGTCGTGATTACCTTCTTTCTTAACTCCTTGCCATTCTTTATCCTTGAGGTGATTGATAATTTCAATTACATCATAGGAGCTTTCCGGGGTTATCCCCAGTTCCAGCAACTTCTTTTTAGTATGGGCTGTAGCACACACCGGAATATTAGCTGCTTTCACTATATCCACAGCATATTCCATAAGTAATCTGCCGTCTAAAGACATGGTCAAGGTACGTGGTCCCAGTATCAAGAGAGGTCTCCGGGCTCTTTTGATTAGATGTGCGTATTCACTGGCATCTTCTATAATCCGAGCCGTTTTAAATCCAGTAAGAACATTTACATGGTGATAAGGTATAGTCATGCTATTCCAACCTCCTTCAAACTAAACCACCTGTTTACTTTTTAGAGCTTCTTCAACAGCTTGCTTGATAGCCAGACCAGCCCGATGCATGAGTGTATCATTAAACTCAGGGTCAATACCCATGGTGGCTAAGCAAGGATGTTGATGGTGTAAAAGTCCAGCCTGTTCTACCGCATCTCCAACCCATACTCCTACCAGACCTTTAGCCACAAACCGAGTATTGCCGCAGGGAGCCTCCCTGCTGATAGTTACTTCTTTTATCTTGTCGCCTGAAAGCTGTATGTTAACCTCCGGTCTGCCGAAGTAGCGAGCAAACTCAAGGATATAAGGATTGGAACTATGCTTTTCAGTTAGGGAGCAAAAGGGGACAGGATAGACCATTTCCACCCTCATAGCTGCCAGCTTATTCCTGACCTGCCGGGCTAAACCTGCCGGAAGCCAGGCTCGGTTATCAGCAGGAGCGATGACAGCTTTAGCACCACTTCGTTCAACTATATCTGGTATTAGTTGAGCCACACCGGGGTGCTCTCCTAATGATATAAGCAAGTCTGCTGCTGGTACTTCCTTCGGTAAGAACTGGGCTGGCTCGTCAATGACCGTGGGTAGAGAGGGTGGGAAGGTATAAGAGCTTACTTCCCAGTCCTTGGGAGCATGCTCTTTTATGTTATCAACCATCCTTTTCC
This sequence comes from uncultured Dehalococcoidaceae bacterium, assembly GCA_964547155.1. GTDB lineage: Bacteria > Chloroflexota > Dehalococcoidia > GIF9 > DYGU01 > CAZJMM01. The sequence continues at coordinate 2,133 of CAZJMM010000192.1, forward strand.
CGTAGTCTCCCTGAATAAGTATCAATAGACGCATAATTTAGCCTTTTAGTGGATAACTGCCTCCAGTGGTACTTTAGACGGATAAGTACCGATAAGGGTGGGTAGACTTAACACCGGTTTCTCCTTCCAGCCTACTTTCTGCAGGTATTCCATTACTTCCTTCTTAAAGAAGATAGGTATATCAGTAGCCCGCCTCACAAAAAGGTGGAGATCATCCGGAAGAGTCCCCAGATATTGTTTATGAAGGGCAATGTAGTGATTTAGCTTTATCTGTCTCCCCTGAGGGGTATCATTCTTGCGAATACAGAGTTTAGCAATAGTAACAATGGCTCGTTCTTTAGACTCGACTACATTGATTAAATGCTCTGGAGAAGGCTCCTGAGTATCCACTAACTGCTTTGTCCTGCCGTCCATTACTGTCCAGTCATCTTCTTCTTTTCGGCTTAAATAGAGCCGTCGATACTTAGAAGAGTGAGGACCAACAATCACTGGAATTCCCAGTCTATTGCAACCGGTGGCAATGGACGCGGCTTTCCAGGAATAAGCTCCCCAAGCAACACCACAAGCCCCGACCCGGTTGAGGATATAGTCGGCGATTACCTCATAATTAGCTCTCAAGGGGAGCGTGGCGAAAATATTGGCTATTTTAATAGCCGCACCAGTGATATGGGCATTAGCCACACAGGAGCCAACGTTCAAGACACAGCCGGCGTCGAAATCCGGAGGATACTTTTCATAAATGGTCTTTCCTTCAGCGTCTTTCTTCATCCC
>CAZJMM010000193.1:0-2900 GCA_964547155.1 uncultured Dehalococcoidaceae bacterium
GAAGGGGGTAGGCACTTACGACGTTTGGAAAAAGTGAGTCGTTTAGAGGCGACTTAGCTTGACAACGAATAGAGGCTATGATACTTTGGGCTGACATAAGTTATCTAACTTGAGTCTATACAAAACGAGATATTTTAGCTTCAAATAGAGGAGAGCCTGGTGAGAAGCAGTGTTATTAAACAGGGTATTGAGCGGGCACCCCATCGAGCTTTATTGTATGCTTTGGGTGTTTCCCGGAAAGATTTAGATAAGCCTTTCATAGGCATAATCAATAGCTTCAGCGAGATCGTTCCTGGACATATGCATTTAAGGACTATCGCCCAAGCAGTTAAGGAAGGGATTAGAAGCCGGGGGGGCGTTGGCTTCGAGCTTAATACTATAGCTGTATGTGATGGTATCGCTATGAACCATACGGGCATGAAATACTGCCTCCCCAGCCGGGAGATTGTTGCTGATTCTGTAGAGATTTTAGCTGGGGCTCATCCTTTTGATGGGCTGGTTTTTATACCCAATTGTGACAAAATAGTCCCGGGGATGCTGATGGCTGCTGTCCGACTCAATATTCCATCCGTTTTTATTAGCGGTGGACCAATGCTTGCCGGGCAGCTACAAATGGGCAATAAAAAACAGACAGTGGACGCTGGCACTATATTCTTAGCTGTAGGCAAAGCGGCTAAGGGTGAGATGACTGAAGCTGAGTTAGAAGAACTAGCACAGGTTGCTTGTCCCGGCTGTGGTAGTTGTGCTGGGATGTTTACGGCTAATACTATGAACTGCTTGACTGAAGCTTTAGGGATGGCTTTATGCGGGAATGGGACAATTCCGGCGGTAAAGGCAGGAAGAGTCCGTCTCGCTTATGAAGCCGGGCAACAAATTGTTGATATCGTAAATCAAAACATCTGTCCCAGAGATGTCATCACCAAGGACTCTCTACACAATGCTTTTGTCGTTGATATGGCTCTTGGTGGCAGTACTAATTCAGTGCTTCATCTCATGGCAATAGCTTACGAAGCCGGGATTGATTTTCCTTTGTCTTTGATAAATGAAATAAGTGAGCGCACTCCTAATATCTGTAGGATAAGTCCGGCGAGCGATTACCATATTGAGGACTTAGATATTGCTGGTGGGATACCAGCAATAATGAAAGAATTGTCTTCGTTTTTGAATCTCAAAGCTAAGACAGTTGTGGGTAAGCAATTAGCGCAGATTATACAAGGAGCTGAAATCAAAGATTCGGAAGTAATACGCTCTGCGTCCAAACCATATTCACCTACAGGTGGGATTACGGTACTTTTTGGTAATTTAGCGCCTGAAGGAGCTGTGGTTAAGGCTGCTGCGGTAGCTCCAGAAATGTTTGTCCACGAGGGCAAAGCTCGGGTTTTTGATAGCGAAGAAGCGGCGACTGAAGTTCTAATGCAAGGTAAGATTAAGCCCGGAGAGGTGGTTGTTATTCGTTATGAGGGGCCAAAGGGAGGACCTGGAATGCGGGAAATGTTAGCCGCAACTTCTCTCCTTTGTGGCATGGGATTGGACAAAGAGGTAGCTCTTGTTACTGATGGTCGTTTCTCTGGAGCCACCCGCGGTGCGGCTATCGGTCATGTTTCTCCTGAAGCCGGCAGTAAGGGACCTATTGCGGCATTGAAGGATGGTGATGACATTGAAATTGACATCCCGAAGCATAAACTCGAGGTAAGGTTAAGTTCGGAAGAGATGAAGAAGCGCCTGTCTGGATTGGCTGAATTCAAACCTAAAGTCGATAGTCCTTATCTTAGACGTTATATGGAGAGAGTGAGTTCAGCCAGTAAAGGGGCTGTATTGGTTAGGTAATGTAATGATAAAGACTGGTGCCGAAATCATTTGTGAAGGTTTAGTCAGGGAAGGTGTCGAAGTTATTTTTGGCTTTCCCGGCGGTGCAGTATTGCCGTTTTATGATTGTTTACCCAAATACCCCAAACTTCGCCACATTTTAGTCCGTCATGAGCAAGGAGCAGCTCACGCTGCCGATGGTTATGCTCGAGCTACTGGTAGAGCGGGTGTCTGTGTAGCTACTTCAGGACCAGGAGCGACTAATTTAGTTACGGGAATTGCCAATGCTCACCTCGACTCCTCTCCAGTAGTTGCAATTACTGGTCAAGTAGCTCGACCATTCATTGGCAAAGATGCTTTCCAAGAAGTGGATATAACTGGTATCACTGTTCCTATCACTAAGCATAACTACCTTGCCATGAGTGCTGCTGAGCTGGCAAGAATGGTTAAAGAAGCCTTTTTAATCGCTCAGACAGGAAGACCGGGACCGGTACTTATTGATGTCCCTCGGGATGTTTTTCAAGAAACTGCCGAATTTGTTTATCCGGATAAGGTTGATTTACCAGGCTACAAACCTACACTTTATGGACACCCTGCCCAGATTAAGCGTGCTGTAGAACTTATCAATTCAGCAAAGCGTCCGGTCATCATTGCCGGTAGGGGGGTAATTATTTCCAGAGCTTATTCTGAGTTAAAAGAATTAGCTGAGAAGGCCCAGATACCGGTGGTGACGACTCTTTTAGGCATTAGTTCCTTTCCCGAAACCCATGTCTTGAGCTTTGGTATGATGGGAATGCATGGTATGTTCTATGCTAATCTGGCAATAAGTAATGCTGACCTTATTATTGCCATAGGAATGAGGTTTGATGACCGAGCCACTGGAAAAGTCAGCGAGTTTGCTCCTGAAGCCAATGTAATTCATATTGATATTGATCCTGCAGAGATAGGAAAGAATATTCGGGTTGATGTGCCCATTGTTGGCGATGTTAAAAATGTATTAGAGGCTTTGAATAAGCAGATTAGTCCTAACGAACATGTTGACTGGGTTCGGCAGATAGAGCAATGGAGGCGAGAACATCCATCAACAGAAATAA
>CAZJMM010000194.1:0-2879 GCA_964547155.1 uncultured Dehalococcoidaceae bacterium
GGCCAGGAGCCTTCGGGCATGCTCAGATTTCGGCGCACGATGTCATAGGGAGTATTGTCCCAGGCATCTATAATCTTATCTCTGGTCAAGTTCGGTGCATACCACTGCCACTCCTTGGCTGCTTCCTCAACAAAGTCCCTTTTTATTTGAAGCCATTCCTTTTCGGAGAAAAAGCGTGCTGGGGCAGTGAATTGTTCGATCAGAAAGTTATGTTTTCCACTTGGAGTCCGCGTTGGATCCACCAATGTGTCCTGTCCAATACACATAAATAATGGCTTTGAAAAACCATGAAGAAAGCATTCAGCTTGTTCCTTGGAAACATAAAGGTCAAGGTCTTTCGGCATGAGCCAGCACCTTCGTGCCTTGTTACAATCGGGGTCAAACTCGCTCGCCCTGTAATTTGGAGGCTCGTGGAGGGCAAACCATGCCCAGTGCAAATTTCCCCGGTCATAGGAGAAGTTCTCTATTTTTCTGACCAGGTCCGAGCTAATGTATTCCTTTCCTACCAGCCTGAGGAAGGTCATATTAACGGTGACACCACTTACAACTACTTTAGTGGCTTCTATCTCTGACCCGTCAATTAAACGTACTCCCTTGGCTCTACCGTTCTCAATCACAATCTTGTCCACTTCATGTTGGACAAAGAAATCGCCGCCAAATTCGGTTATCACCTTCTGTAGTGCATGAGCAATGTTATGAGCGCCACCCTGAACCACAGTGGCTGGAGCCCAGGCAAGGGTTACACTGAGCTGGGCAAGTGTTTCAGCTAAGGGAGCTACATCGTTAGGGAAACAGCCAGTACTGGTTTGCATCGACCTCATAAACAGCATCCTTAACTCAGTACTCTCAAATAGGTCACAGGCAACTTGCTTCACCGTCATGAATTGATAGCCGGGGTCAATTTGACTCTCAGGGTCGTCAAGTAGCCTTTCTATAGGGTCTTTAACTCCCCATGGTGGCGCCGGGGTAGCTCGATACTCCGCTATTGCCTCACGCCATTTTAGGCGATACTTTTCAAACAATAACCTATTCAGCTCCGCGTCTCGCTTAGAGAACCTCGCAATTCTTTCGCAGTTCTTCTTCATGTTTTCTTCCCAGTATACTGTCTCTCCTGTAGTTAGATCTGGAGTGGTAGTTACTGGATAGCTTACAAGACAAGTCCCGTCGTCAAAAATTGCAGCATGGTCAACCTCGGGAGTAAGATACCAAGCCCCCTTTTCCCAGAGCTTAAAGTCCAGCCATACTGGACTTGTGTACATTCTAGTAAAGTTAGCGCAAGGATTACTAATAAATGCCGGAAGGGGTTGCTCCTCACTACAGGCACCACCACCCAACTCAAACTCTCTTTCAAACACAGCAACTTTCATACCTGCCCAGGCTAAGTAGGAGGCAGCTATAAGTCCATTATGCCCGCCACCAATTACAATAGCATCATAGGTCGCATCTGGCATGATGTCTCCTTTCAGTTTTTTCAAGCTGACTGTTATATCTAAAACTTACTTGTTCAAGATGTAGACGACACCCAAGTCACCATCGGCTTTAACCTTCATTCCAGTCTTGATTTTCTTCGTTCCTTCGACGGTGCCAGATATAACTGGCAATCCGTATTCACGACCTAATAAAGCAGCATGGCTTGCAGCACCACCTACGTCGGTTATTACAGCCTTAGCCATGCCAAAAAGGGGCGTCCAGGCTGCTGAGGTTTCCAGTGTTACCAAGATCTCTCCAGGCTTAAACTCATGAAACTGCTCTTCGCTCATAATCACATGAGCTATACCCTCAGCAACACCAGGTGCTGCCGTTGTGCCATAAAGGTCGGCCTTCAACTCAGGTCTGACCCTGGGAATTGGGACTACCGCCAAGCTGAGAGCGGGGTCTCTCGCAAAAGTCTCTGGTATTGCCTCTGGGTTCCCGAAAAACGGCGGTGGCTCAACCTTACGAAATTCAGTATGCTGCTGTTTTCTAATCTTAACTACGTCACGTGCATCGAATCTGAGTATTATTCGTATAGCTATCTCCTCCGGCGTTAGATAGCAAATATCCAGAGGGTTATCAAGCAATCCCGCCTGAGTGAATCTCTTCCCAACTTCCTTGGTTACAAGCCGACCCAACGCGTTACCATAGTTCTCACAGTAGAAAATATGCTCTTCCCCGACGACAGAACTCCACTGTGCTGCTTTCATTAACTTTGCAAACCATTCCTTTGAATCCTCAGGAATACGAGATAAAGCCTCCTTTTCGGCTGCTTCTCTTGCTTTTACCAAGCGCTGACGATGTTCGTCAACAGCGAATGCCGACTGCTCCATAAATGCCCTTATGGCGGGGAATGTGAGGGTCGGGTCTTCAACCCAGCTTGGTGTGCCAATGTCCCAGTTGCCTACCGTCCGCCAGCCGTACTCCTTGTTGAACTCACGGAGGTCAGCAAGCCACTTTTCACCCTTCTTTCCCTCTTGGCTGATTTTGGTTAGAAGCTTCCGATTATCAGTGGTGGACTGGAAAAGCGCCTCCAGCCCCAACTCCTTTGCCTGCCTGGCAAGATGCCACAGCCCTCGGTCAGTTTGCAACAGCTTATGGTCAGCGCCTCCCATCATGTCATTGAATAAACGGCCATGTTTGTCTATGCCGAGTAATTCCTTACACGCATTCTCAAACTGAGTGAGCATAATTGCCCAAGCGTACATCCAAATAAAATGTACTTCTGCCGCATAAATATAAAACTCAACCCAATCTTCAAAAACTCGCTTCAAATCCCAGTCCGTTGCCTTCTCCGTATCTACGGCTTTAATCTTGGCAATCATCTCGTTCAACTCATCTACATATTTGTGATATTGCTTACCAAAATCTTCAATCCAGGGGGCTATTCTTTTGCGAAACTCTGG
>CAZJMM010000195.1:0-2872 GCA_964547155.1 uncultured Dehalococcoidaceae bacterium
GTATCGGTCTGCATGGTGCAATGGTAGCCGAACTGCTCCAGATAACGCCGATTTATCCCGTAAGAAGAGATCTCGCCATTGTGGATTACCGTCCAGTCCAGGATATTGAACGGATGGGCTCCACCCCACCAGCCTGGAGTATTGGTGGGAAACCGTCCGTGCGCTGTCCACAGATAACCCTGATATTCATCCAGGCAGAAGTATTCAGCTATCTCCTCGGGATAACCTACTCCCTTAAAGACCCCCATATTCTTGCCGCTGGAAAAAACAAAGGCATCTTTAATCTTGGTATTGATATCCATAACTCTATCCACGACATAGTCATCGCTTGACCTCTCCTCTGGTTCAGGCAGGCTGGCTTCAAGAAAATAGCGCCACACCAACGGCGGATTGACTATTGCCGGAGTTGGCTGGGTAGGGACTTCCTCGGAGCGGACCAAGTGAAATCTCTGCTTGAGGAAGACTTCCGTTTCGGCTTTGCTCTCCGGGCTCAGGTACATTATCTGAAAGGTATAGAGGTCAGCATATTCTGGATACAGCCCGTAGACCGCAAAGCCACCACCTAAACCGTTGCCTCGGACATGCATATTGGCAATGGCTTTTATTACCCCTTTGCCGGAGAAAGGTTTGCCCAGAGTATTCATCATGCCAAAAATAGAACAGGCATCTATCACCTTATCGTCAGCATAGGGGTTGTTTATTCTCTGAATATCCTTCATCTTTAACTCCCGAAATTACTCACTCGCGATAACTTCTTCAGCTTCCTCCGCTGCCGGCACAAAGGCAGAAAGCTCCAAGCCTCCCATCTCCAGCCATTCCTGCCTCAACTTCTGAGGGAAAGATACTAAGCCGAAATCGTCCGTCAGCAGACTCTCTTTGAAATCATGCACATTGACCCGGTCTCTCATAAGATTAAAGACTATGCCTGACTTCTCAATATCACCCACAAAGACCATCCCCGTAACCAGGTCATCCTTCAAGACTACTTTCTTATAGACACCGTTCTGCTGTTTAGTGATGACTTCGTATTTGTTGCCCTCAGGTGGTGTGACCATACCTGCGGAAGTGACATCAAGACCAAAGTAATTCAGGGAATTCATAGCCGTACCACCCGCATATTCGGTCTTAACACCAGCCATGTTATAGCCAGCGACTCTCCCCCCGATGTAAGCTGCGGGCCAGATAGGGGTGAGACGATTAGTCTCATAGACAATATCGTAGGCTTCCGCCACATCACCACAGGAATAAACATCCGGCTGACTTGTAGCCATATACCGGTCTACGACAATGCCGCGATTCATTTTTATCCCTGTACCCGAAGCCAGTTCAGCTCGAGGTGAGACGCCAATAGCCACCACTACTAAGTCGCAGGGGATTCTTTCCCCATTATCTAAAGCCACTTCTCTAACTCTTCCCTTGCCGCTAATTCTGCCCACGGTATGACCGGTGACAATTCTTACCCCTGCCTGCTTCAGAGTTTGTTCAGCAATCAGCGAGGCTGTATCATCAAGAATGGTATTCAAAACTCTCTCCTTCATCTCCACCACAGTCACTTCCAATCCTCGTTTCCTTAAGGCTTCAGCAGCACTGACACCGATGAGCCCGCCACCAATAACCACCACACTGTCAGCATTCTCCAGAAAGCGGTCAATCACCTTAGCATCGTCCAGGGTAGTGAAGGTAAAAACACCTTTCTTATTCATCCCCTCCATTTTGGGCACTATAGGTACTCCACCACTGGCTAAGAGAAGTTTCTCCCAGACGATTTCTTCACCTCCATCAAGCTCGGCAGCATGGGAGTCCGGCGCCAATCGCTTCACTTTCCTGCCTAATAGAGGAATAATGCCGTTCTGGTCGTAAAAGTCTGCCGGGCGAAAAAGCATCTTCTCCAAAGAGCATTCCCTGGCTAAATATTTAGAAATAAGAGGTCTGGAGTAGGCTGGGTACGGCTCGTCAGAGACAATGGTAATATGACCTGCCTTATCTACCTGGCGTATCGCCTCGGCAGCTCCGATACCACCAGCCGAGTTCCCTATAATTAAGTATTTAGTACTCACCATTTCCTATCTACCTGTTTCTGGTTATCGTGGCACCACAGTCACATCTAAAGTCCTCACCGGAGCCTGTGTAGTTAGTCCGGTCTCAGCAAGCTCTTCAGACGAATCTTCCTTTATTTTCCCCGCTGCTATGGCTTCTTCATCCACTCTTTCCACGCTGATCTTAAATGGTATGGCGCCTATGAAACTGTAGCTTTTAGCTTCCACACCATCCCGGATAATATCCGCCATTCGCCTGGCTTCGACCCTGGGAAACTGCCCGTCAAAGGGAGGGAACACCTCCAACGTCACCACAAATGTCTGCTTTTGCATTTCTTTTACCCCCTTTTCTCAGTCTCAGTTTTTAGCCTGCTTGTTTTCGCCGTCAACACTCAATAAAAGCGCCTCGTTGGGACAGTTAGCCACGCAGACCGGTATATCTAATCCCGGACAAAGGTCGCACTTTGCCACAATCTTGCTCACATCCCGGGTAATAGCTGCGTAGGGGCAGGCTATAACGCACGTCCAGCAGCCAATACATTTAGCAGTATCAACACCCACGACACCGCTTACCGGGTCTTTACGCATAGCGCCGGTAAGACAGGAGTAGACGCACCACGGCTCATCACAATGGCGGCATCGAATACTCAAAGAAACCTCGCCAACCCTTTCCACCCTGATGCGGGGTGAGGGACGTGGCGTTTCCTTCTTAAATGCCTTAATCATATCCTTAGAGCGAGAATGCTCAGCCTGACAATAGATACGGCAAAGCCCGCAGCCAATACATACCTCTTCTTTCACATAAACCCTCTTCATTTCTCTATCTCTCCATCCTT
>CAZJMM010000196.1:0-2857 GCA_964547155.1 uncultured Dehalococcoidaceae bacterium
GCAATCATAAAAGGTAGAGCGCCAAAGAGATAAGCACCAAGAATTAAGGCAATCTCAGTCCACATTTTTCCCCTTTCTATGGAGATTGTTTATTTGTCATTGCGAGGGGCAAAGCCCCGAAGCAATCCCAGAGATTGCCACGCTTCGCTCGCAATGACAGACAGGAATTGGTAAATAATCAATTCTATCAGCTTTCTCCTTCCGGGTAGAAAGCCAGCCCGAGAACACCTCTGCCGGTACCGTAAGCCATAACTGGACTGAAAGAGGTAATCCAGAGTTCAACACAGTTAAATTCAGTTTGCACGTGTGCCTCCAGCTTCTCAGCTTCTTCAAGAACATCGGCGTGGACAACTGCCATGTGTACTGGCTGGCTGCCTACTTTTTCCTTGGTTAATGCCACTAAGCGGTTTACAGCTTTGTCTTTAGTCCGGGCAACGCCTGAGAAACGAGCCAAACCGTTGCGGACGGTTATGATGGGCTTGACATTGAGCATTGAGCCAATTTGAGCGGCTAATTTAGGTATGCGACCAGTGCGATAAATATGGCGGATAGTATCAAAGGCAAAGAAGAGGTCAACTTTATCTCTCACCTGAATTGCCTTTGCCACTACTTGGTTAAAGTTTTTGCCTTCTTCAGCGGCTCGGGCGGCGGCTAAGGCAACGAAACCTTGGGCGGCAGTGGCAGTGCGTGAGTCAATAATTTCAATTTCAGCCCCGGGAATCTCGCCAGTAACAGTTTCCTTGGCTTCACGAGCCATGTCATGGAGAGTTGAGAAGCCAGAGGATACAGTGATGCAGACAATGGACTGCTCTTGTTGGCTAAGCTGACGGAAGGCTTCGAGGAAACTCACCGGCGATGGGGAAGTAGAAAAATGCTCCGGGTCTTTATCTAAGATGCGGAAGGCTTCCTCATAGCTTATGTCCACCCAATCCCGATAGATTTTGCCTTCGAAAAAGATAGTGACCGCCGGTGCTATGTAGATATGATATTTTTCTACTAACTCAGCGGGCAGGCAAGCAATACTATCGGTAACTACGGCTACTTTGGCCATAGGAGCATCTGTTCAGGGTGCGTGGGGGTATTTCGTGCGGATAGCAAACATCGACCATCGAATAACTTGCCGAATGATAGCATTGGTCAGTGAGGGTGTCAATGGCGGTTCGGCTTGACACTGAAACTGGGGACAGTTACAATACTGTGTTTGACAGGTGCTATCGAGGTCCGATAAAAGAAGGAGGTTGATGCCATGTGACCGAAGTAAAGATCCAGGAAGGGGAGAGCTTTGAGAATTTGCTGCGTAGATTCAACAAGCGGGTGCAGCAAAGCCGCATCCTGAGTGAAATCCGCCGTCGAGAGTTTTATGAGAAGCCAAGTACCAAACGAAAGAAGAAGGAAGCGGCTAAGAGACGAAAGAGTTCTCGAACGTGAAAAACCCTATGAATTTGCAGGAAAGAATTAGAGAAGAGCTTAAAGAGGCAGTGAGAAGGGAAGACAGGGTTCGTCGTTCAGCCTTGCGTCTGATTTTAGCTGGGATAAGAAATGCTGAGATTGCTCAACAAAGAGAGTTAGATGATGCCGGTGTTATTGATGTCCTTACCAAAGAAGTGAAACAGAGGCGAGAAAGCATTGAAGCTTTTCGGCACGGCAACCGGCAGGACCTGGTGGCTCAAGAGGAAGCAGAGTTAGCAGTTATATTAGAATATTTGCCCGAGCCGATGACTCGGGAAGAGATTGTGGCTTTAGTCCAGAAAACAATCGCCGAGACCGGAGCTAAGGGACCTGGCGATAAAGGAAAGGTTATGGGTCAGCTCATGCCCCAGGTGAAGGGCAGGGCTGAGGGAAAGGAAGTAAGCACCATAGTTTCCGAGCTTCTGGCATCTCTATAGGTTAAGTAGTGGATTATGTTACTGTCCTTGACCCAAGTTCAGGCACAAGGGTAAGGGCAGTTTTTCGGTTCTGAAGCAATTCGTGAAAGAATCTGAGTATTTTATAAGGCAACAAATTGTCGTGGGTTAAGAAGGAGGTCAAGAAATGCTCTATCTTATAATTATTGGCATAGTCGTTATCTTCATTGCTTTTATCTGGTTGCTTTACAATAGCCTGGTACACTCAAGAGTAAGAGTTCAGGAAGCCTGGTCAGGGATTGATGTTCAGCTTAAGCGTCGTTCCAGTTTAATACCCAATTTAGTGGAGACGGTCAAAGGGTATGCGGCACACGAGAGGGAACTTTTCGAGAATGTAACCAAAGCTCGTTCCGCTCTGATGGGCGCTACTGACGCTAAATCAGCGGCTGAAGCTAACAACCAGCTTACTGGTGCTCTGAAGACTCTTTTTGCTGTGGCCGAAGCTTACCCTCAGCTAAGAGCCTCGGAGAACTTTCAGAAGTTGCAGAGTGAGTTATCTGATATTGAAGCTAAAATTGCCTATGCCCGCCAGTTCTATAATAGCAATGTCATGGAATATAATACCAAGATTAGAATCTTTCCCAATGTTTTATTAGCCAGACCTCTCGGTTTCAAAGAAGCTGATTTCTTTGCTGCTACTGAAGAAGAAAGGGCTGATATCAAGGTAAGCTTTGCCAGGTAAAAACTGTGGCTATCTATCGTCAGATTGAAGCTAACCGCTGGAATACTGCCCTTCTTATGTTTGGCTTTGTTGTCCTTGTCGCTGCTGTGGTGGAGGTTTTTGCCTTAGCCCTGGGTCTGGGACATGAAGCCGCTATCATTGCTCTGGTAGCAGGTAGTCTTTTTGCTGTGATTGGTTATTATTCTTCGAGCTCGATAATTTTAAGGATGTCCCAGGCTCGGGAAATTACTCATGATGAGAACCCTGACCTTTACCATATTGTGGAGAACCT
>CAZJMM010000197.1:0-2845 GCA_964547155.1 uncultured Dehalococcoidaceae bacterium
GTGCTACTTATCAAGTGCCTGTCGAAGTCGACCCTGACCGAGGGTTGTCTTTAGCTATGTGCTGGCTTATTCATTCGGCTCGTGCTCGCACTGGTAAGTCTATGGAAGAGAAGTTGGCAGCTGAGATTAGTGATGCTGCTCAAGGTCAAGGGGCGAGTATCAAGAAACGGGAAGATACCCATAAAATGGCGGAAGCCAATAAAGCTTTTGCCCATTATCGATGGTAATAAGTTGCCAAGTTATTGAGTCTAAAATGAGTTTTGAGAGTTCTGGAACTAAGAAAATGGTCGAGACGAAAGAGAGACCAATGGAGCGGACGTTTCCTTTAGATAAGGCACGGAATATCGGAATCATCGCTCATATTGATGCCGGTAAGACTACTGTCACCGAGAGGATTCTTTATTACACTGGTCGTACTTACAAAATTGGTGAAGTAGACGAAGGTACTACGGTCATGGATTGGATGCAACAGGAGAGAGAACGAGGCATAACCATCACCGCAGCAGCGACAACCTGTCATTGGAGGGAGCATCGCATAAATATTATTGATACTCCAGGGCATGTTGATTTTACCGCTGAAGTGGAGCGCAGTCTCCGAGTGCTGGATGGGGGAGTGGTGATTCTTGATGCTATGGCTGGGGTTGAAGCACAATCAGAAACCGTATGGCGACAAGCGGACAAGTATGGCGTGCCAAGGATTTGTTTTGTGAATAAGATGGATCGGGTAGGGGCTGATTTTAGACATACTGTGGCTATGATTGAAGAAAGGTTACGGGCACGAGTTTTACCTATACAATTACCCCTTGGTGCCGAAAGTCTGTTTGAAGGCGTGGTCGATTTGATTGAGGGTAAAGCTTGGGTTTTTGCGGAAGACCCAGACTTACCACCCGTGGAAATGGCAATTCAGGAGTCAGAAAAGACTACTGTTATGGAGCACCGCCAGGCATGAGTTGAAAAAGTGGCTGAGATTGATGACCACCTCATGTTGATTTATTTGGAAAAAGGGGAAGCCACCCCCGACCAACTCAAGGCAGCTATAAGAAGACAGACTTTAGCCAGCCGGGTGGTGCCGGTACTTTGTGGTAGTGCTTTGAGGAATAAAGGTATTCAGCTCCTCTTAGATGCTATTGTAGATTATCTTCCCTCTCCATTCGATGTACCACCAATCAAAGGTGTCAACCCCCAGACTGGTGAGGAAGTCTATCGGGAAGCTAATGATGAAGCTCCCTTTTCTGCTTTAGCTTTCAAGGTGGTCTCAGACCCATTTGTGGGTAGGCTTGTGTATCTTCGTGTGTACTCTGGTAAGGCAAAAGTAGGAGCACAGGTCTTAAACTCAACTAAGAGTGAAAGGGAACGTCTGGGAAGACTACTTTTAATGCACGCTAATCGCCGTGAAGAGATTACCGAGATAGATACTGGAAGTATCGTAGCAACTCTGGGGCTCAAGAAGACGTTTACTGGTGATACGTTGTGTGCGGCGGCTGAACCAGTAATCCTTGAGCCTATCTTTTTCCCTGAGCCGGTACTTTCAGTAGCTGTTGAGCCTAAAAGCAAGGCTGATCAAGATAAGTTAAGCAACACTCTGGTTAGACTCTCAGAAGAAGACCCAACCTTTAAAGTTCGTTATAACGAAGATACTGGGCAAACTCTCATTTCTGGGATGGGTGAGTTGCATCTTGATGTCTTGGTGGACCGGATGCTACGCGAATTTGGGGTGGGAGTAAAAGTTGGTAAACCTCAAGTAGCCTATAAAGAAGCTATAACTCAGTCCGTAGAAATAGAAGGTAGATTCATACGCCAGTTTGGCGGCAGAGGACAGTATGGGCATGTCTGGCTAAAGCTCGAACCTGGAGAACGGAACAGCGGTTTTAAGTTCATTGACCAAGTTCGAGGCGGAGCCATACCTAAAGAATTTATTCCAGCAGTGGAGGCAGGAGTTAAAGAAGCATTAGAAAGCGGAGTCATTGCTGGTTACCCTGTGGTAGATATAAAAGTAAGCCTATATGATGGCACATTCCATGAAGTTGATTCTTCAGAAATAGCCTTCAAGATGGCAGGTTCAATAGCCACGAAAGACGGGCTTAGTAAAGCTAAACCAGTGCTCTTAGAACCAATTATGAAATTAGAGGTGGTAACACCCGCCGCCTTTTTGGGAGATATTATTGGTGACTTAAATTCTAAGAGAGGGCATGTTGACGGTATTGAGACTCGAGGTGATATCTGCACCGTCCGCTGTTTTATTCCCTTAGCTGAGACCTTCGGTTATGCCACTATTTTGAGGTCTCTAAGTCAAGGAAGGGCTACCTATTTTATGGAATTCCATCGTTACCAAGAGTTACCCACTGAGTTAGCAACGCAAATTGTAACTAAGATCAAAGGGAAGTAAATGGCTAAGCAAAAGTTTCGTATTAAACTGAGGGGGTTTGATCATAGACTTGTTGACCAGTCAGCAAGGCAGATTGTGGAAACAGCTGAGGGCACGGGAGCCGTAGTCGCTGGTCCAGTCCCGTTGCCTACTGAGATTCAGAAGTTTTGTGTCATCCGTTCGCCTCACATTGATAAAGATTCTCGGGAACAATTCGAAATCAGAACCCATAAGCGTATAATTGACATTTTAGAACCCACATCAAAAACTATTGATGCTTTGACTAAACTCAATTTGCCCTCGGGCGTGTCTATAGATATCAAGCTGTAAGGTAGAACATGGTTCAAGGTTTGATCGGTAGAAAAATAGGAATGACCCAGATTTTTAGAGATGATGGGCAGGTGATAGCTGTAACCGGGATTGAGGCTGGTCCTTGTTTTGTCACTCAAGTAAAGACTAAAGCCAAAGATGGTTACGACG
>CAZJMM010000198.1:0-2839 GCA_964547155.1 uncultured Dehalococcoidaceae bacterium
GACCGTGAGGTTCAATTAGAAGAAAAAAGCAAGAAAATGGAGCAGGAGTGGCAGACAGAGAAAGAGAAGGAAAAACCCGTAGTTGAGGAAGAAGACATAGCGGAAGTAGTTAGCATGTGGACGGGTATTCCTATGGTACGATTGACTACCGATGAAACGAGTCGGCTACTTCAGATGGAGGAAGCTCTACACCGTAGAATTATAGGTCAAGACGAAGCCATAACGATTGTAGCCAAAGCGGTCAGAAGAGCTCGGGCTGGTCTTAAAGACCCTCGCCGTCCTATAGGGAGTTTTATTTTTCTGGGACCGACAGGTGTTGGCAAAACAGAGTTGGTAAGAGCTTTGGCTGAATTTATGTTTGGTAGTGAGGACAGTTTAATCAGGCTTGATATGTCGGAATTTATGGAGCGGCATACTGTAGCCCGATTAGTTGGTGCCCCTCCGGGGTATGTAGGCTATGACGAAGGTGGTCAATTGACTGAGACAGTAAGGCGGAAGTCTTACTGTGCCATCCTTTTGGATGAAATTGAAAAAGCCCATGAGGATGTTTTCAACATACTGCTCCAGATTTTTGATGATGGTCATTTGACGGATGCTAAAGGGCGACGAGTTGATTTCCGTAATAGCATTATAGTTATGACCAGCAATGTCGGTGCCAAGGAAATTAAAAGTCATATGACTCTGGGCTTTTCTACTAGGGGTGATGAAGGAAAAGGTCGGCAAATAGAATATGAAAAGATGAAAGAGAAGGTGCTGGACGAACTGAAGAAGACCTTCCGTCCCGAGTTTTTGAACCGCATTGATGGCATAGTGGTTTTCCACCCATTGAGTAAAGAACAAATCCGTCAGATTGTTGACCTTATGCTCAGTCAGGTAGCTAAGTCGGTGGCAGAAAAAGACATAAAATTAGAAATTACTGATGAAGCCAAGGACTTTTTAGGTGAAAAGGGTTATGACCCTGAATTTGGAGCTC
The DNA here is from genome assembly GCA_964547155.1 of uncultured Dehalococcoidaceae bacterium. Classification (GTDB taxonomy): domain Bacteria; phylum Chloroflexota; class Dehalococcoidia; order GIF9; family DYGU01; genus CAZJMM01. The sequence goes on from CAZJMM010000198.1 coordinate 974, forward strand.
GACCACTACGCCGTAAGATTCAAGACATGGTGGAGGACCCCTTGTCCGAGGCATTACTCCGGGGTGAGTTTCAGTCGGGAGATGCGATAAAGGTGGACTGTGATGGTGAGAAAATTGTGATCCGCTCTGCGGCTTTGTTGAGGAATGGGTCATCGTGAGGGTTTAATTTTCAATCGAAAGTACATCTGAACTAATCCAAGGGGCGGGATTAACCTAAATACAAGGTTCCGCCCCTTTTGTTTATTACAATTCTTGAATGAAACAGGTTAGAATTGTCTGAAGGTCGAGTTTGATGCTTTGAGATTTGATAATTTGGATAAGTCTAAATTGAGGACTGTCTTTGTCTGTCAGCAATGTGGCAAAGAAAGCCTGAAATGGTTAGGACGCTGCCCGAATTGCGAAGAATGGAATACTTTTGTGGAAACAGTCGTCAGGGTAGCAGGTCCAGCATCTACATGGGTGCCTTCGGCTGAAAATACCCCTCAGGAACTCGCGCGAATAGAAACGGATGCTGCGCCGCGCCTTGTGGTGCCTTATGCGGAGTTCAACCGGGTCTTGGGTGGAGGTCTGGTACCTGGTTCTTTAATTCTTATTGGAGGCGACCCAGGTATTGGTAAGTCCACTCTGTTACTTCAAGTTTCTGCTGTTTTAGCTAAGCAAGGGACTACAGTAATGTATGTGTCCGGCGAAGAATCATTCCATCAAATTAAACTGAGAGCTGAGCGATTGGGAATAAAAGGAGACAAGATTTATCTTCTTTCGGAAACCAATGTTGATATTGTCCTGGGTCGGTTAGAAGAGCTATTGCCGAACTTAGTGATTATTGATTCTGTGCAAACGATGCACTTAGAAGGTTTAGCTGGGGCACCGGGTAGTATCAGCCAGATACGAGAGTGCACTTTGAGAATAATGCATTGGGCAAAAAGAAAGGGGGTGCCAGTTTTTATTACTGGGCATATGACCAAAGACGGAGCTATTGCTGGTCCTCGGGTGCTGGAACATGTCGTTGATGTAGTTCTGTACTTTGAAGGCGAGCCTTTTAGCGCTTATAGAGTGTTACGGAGCGTCAAGAATCGCTTCGGGTCTACCAATGAGGTTGGTGTTTTTGAGATGGGGAGTGGTGGTCTGGTAGAGGTGGATAATCCCTCCTTGGCTTTTCTGTCGCAGCATTATGATACTGCCATTGGTTCGGTGGTGGTGCCTACTCTTGAGGGTAGCCGACCTTTGTTAGTGGAAATTCAAGCTTTAACGACACCGGCAAGTTTTGGTCCACCGCGACGCATTGCTAATGGAGTTGACTTTAACCGTTTGCTTTTGGTGACTGCGGTGCTAACTAAGCGAGCGGGACTAAATTTGTCTAACCAAGACATTATGATTAATGTGACTGGAGGCTTACGAATAACTGAACCGGCAGCTGATTTGGGCATTGCTTTAGCCATTGCTTCCAGTTTTCGAGATACCAGTGTTCAAGAAGGAACAGTAGCCTCTGGGGAACTAGGTCTGAGTGGTGAAATCAGGGCAGTTCCCCAGATAGAAAGGCGAGTTGTTGAGGCGGAAAGATTGGGTTTTAAGCGCTGCCTTATTCCGAAGGTTTCTCACGGACCTTCTCTTATTAAAACTAATGTTGAGCTGGTGGGAGCTACTACTGTGGCTGAGGCACTGCGTTTAGGACTTAGGAGAAAGAATAGGTCAGTAACTCAGTGATGCGGACGGGAGCTATTATTGTCGCTGCTGGTAGCGGTCGACGAATGAAAGGTAGAAGCAAGGTTTTTATAACTCTGGGTAATAAGCCCTTGCTTGCCTGGTCGGTGGATATCTGCCAAAGCTGCCAGCTGATTGATGAGATGGTAGTAGTTCTGAGAAAGG
>CAZJMM010000199.1:0-2805 GCA_964547155.1 uncultured Dehalococcoidaceae bacterium
TTGATTAGAGCGACTAACTCAGATAGTTTCATCCTTACCCTTGCTTGACCATATTCAGTAACTTTACCCCCTTAACTTGTCGGAAAATGGCACCTTCGCTGATAGAGCGGATTGTCTTCTCTGGTTCAACTACCCTTACCCCACTGATAACATCCACACCCCAGTCAAACAAGACCGGTGACAGAGGGCTCGTGGGTCCTACCAGGACGATGAATTTACCTTTACTCAAGTCCAATAGCTTCTCTATAGTATGATTTATAAAGGACGTTCCAGTGATGGCAACTACATCGGCTTGGGGAAGGACACTTTCTGCTGCTTCGGCAGGTAAATCACCAGCTTGTGGTCTTTGCTCCAGCACCCAGAGTCTTTTAGCTACTTTCTGCAGCTTTGAGACCCAAGGGAAATGACCCACTACGGCAATGTTTTTGCCTTTTCCTTTCTCTATCAGGATATCAAGGGCATTTTGGGTGACGCATTTATTTTCATCTACATCAATTAACGAGTTGATGGTTGCCATCCCGATGGATGCCTCCAGAAGATTGTTAGATTGGGCGTATTCAGCTAATTTTAGTGCTGACTTACCCCTCAGCTCTCCGGCTTCTCTCACTACTCCCTGATGGTGCCGGTGTTCTTCTCGGAAAGTGGATGCCAGCCCGCAATTTTTGCTTATGACCGCTGTCCAGAAGACAAAGGTATAGACTTCACGCACTACACTATCTTCACTCAAACTGGAAATTAAATCGTCAACGATTCTCAATCGCTCTTTCTCCTTTCCTTAATCTTTCCTTTCATAAGGTCTTATCTTTCTCAACTTTAATATCAAGAAGACCTCTTTGCCCACAGTTAGATTCATTTCTCCAAATACATGTTGGGGCATCTCGGCTACTAAAGTCTTTTCGCCTACTTCAGCTTCAAGTCTGACCATAGCCCCCGAAGATTTAATGCTGGTGATAGTACCCTTAAACCGATTCAGCGGCGGCCCGGGGGGTTTGGTATCAGAGACATAAATATCCCGGGGGAAAATGGCGATTTTTTTAACTGAATTCCCAACATAAGGCAGAATTATGGACAGACCACCGCAATTGACTTCCATCAGTCCTTGTCCCAGGCTATGGCAGTAATCGCAATCTAAGACATTTGGTGCGCCAATAAAATCCGAGACTATTGTACTCCCGGGATAAAAGAAGACTTCCTCTAACTTGCCTACCTGTTCCAACCTGCCTGAGTTAAGAATAGCAATTCTATCAGCCATTTCTTCGGCTTCTACCTGATTATGAGTTATGTGTATTGTGGTGACTCCTAATTCTCTATGAAACTGGCGTAACTCCAGCCTCAGGTGCTTGGAGGTCTGCAAATCAAGGCTGCTCAGCGGCTCATCCAGAAGCAAGACCTTAGGCGAGGGTGCCAAAGCTCGCGCTAAGGCTACCTTTTGTTTTTCTCCGCCACTTAAGGAGCGGGTATCCCGATTCAGTAAGTGAGAAATGCCCAAGATATTAGACAGGGTTTTTATTCTCTCTTTCTTCTCTGTATTAGAGTATTTTGTTGCTCTCAAGCCGAAGGCAATATTCTCCACTGCATTTAGAAATGGGAATAGTACGTAGTCCTGGGGCACATAACCTATTTCTCTTTCTTCGGGTGCCAAGCCAGTTACATCATTTCCATCTATCCATATTTCTCCTCTATCAATGCGATGCAGACCGGCAACGCATTCGATGAGAATTGTCTTGCCTGCCCCGGTTGGTCCTAAGATAATGAAATACTCACCATCACCGATAGCCAAGTTTATATCGCTTAAGTAGAAATTACCCAAGTGGATGGAAAGATTTTTAATTTTGATCAAATTATGTACCTTCTACCGATGATTTTCCTCATAACAATTAGGGCGACTACAGCAATTATTATCAGCACGAAGATTACGGCTATTGCCTTTTCTATATCAGCAGAAGCTAAACTGAGAAATATGGCAATGGGCAGAGTCTCTGTTTTCATTACGGTTGCCCCAGCGAGAGTAATGGTGGCACCGAATTCTCCTATGGCTCTTGCCCAAGTCAGAATGCCGGAGGCGATTAGTCCATCCTTAGCTAAAGGTAAGGTAACCCTGAGGAATGCCTCTGATTTGCTACAACCCAGCGTTCTGCCTACCTGCTCATATCGCGGGTCTATGCTGTCGAAGGTAGACTTTAATAACCTAATAGCTAAGGCGCTAATAACTGTAATTTGGGCTAAGACTATACCGGGCACGGCGAAAACAAATTTAATTATGTGAGCATCAATCCCGGCGCCTACGGGGGTATTAAAGAAAACCAATAGAGCCGCACCTAAAGCTACCGGAGATATGACAATAGGCAAATCAAGCAGGCTATCAACTATACTTTTGCCAGGGAACTCTGTCTGTGAGATGGCATAAGCCACGGGGATGGCTATGAGTATGGAAATAATGGTGGCTATAGTAGCGGTGGTGAGGCTTAATCTGATAGCGAAGAGGATCTCTCGAGAGAGTAAGGCGGAAATAAAGGTATTCCAGTCGGTATAGGAGACCATAGAGGCTACAATACCGATAAAGAATAAAATTAAGAGGGCGAGGGCGCTGATGGTCACCCCCTTAAATACTCTCTCACCGCCAATTCCCTTTAGGACTTTGAACATATGCTCCTGATTTTTAAAAAGATTTCTATTTGCTCAGGATCTTATAATATGTATCGGGCAGTTTATATTCTCCCCCGATTTCAGCATCGGGGGCAAATTTTCTGGCTTCGCTTTCAGTAGCGATATACCCCCACTTTTGAAAAATCTCCTGTCCCTGCT
>CAZJMM010000200.1:0-2035 GCA_964547155.1 uncultured Dehalococcoidaceae bacterium
ACACCACTGAAAACAGCAAAATCATCATTATGCCCAGCCAGAACTCCGGTACTGCCACACCACCCATAGCAAAAACAGTGGCGGCAATGTCCAGCTTTGAGCCACGACGATACGCCGAAATTATCCCCGTGGGCAAGGCAATCACAATACCGATTATTAAACCAACTGCACCGAGCTGAAGCGTCACGGGAAGTCGAGCGGCTAACTCGTCAATTACACGCCGCTGAGTGAATACCGACCTGCCGAAGTCGCCCCTTATCACCTTGCCAAGCCACGAGATATACTGGACAGGAATTGGCTTGTCCAGTCCCAGCTCATGCCTCAAGTTCTCCATCTGCACAGGGTCTTTAGCCTCTCCCGATACCATAAATGCCGTAACTGGGTCACCGATGAGAAGAAGCAATGAGAAGGTGAGCATTGTTACCAGAATAACTACTATTACAGTATTAAGCAGTCTTCGCAAGATGTAAGCTTGCACTTGTTCTCCCGCCGAGTTAGCCTACCCAATTAGTTAATGCCAGGGCAATCGCTAACTGTAGCGCTGCCCTGGCATGATAAATAAGCTAGGCTATTCTGCCGTATCGCTCGACGCCTTACAATCAACTTAAAATTTCAGGCTTATTTAGCAAACCACAGCTCGTGAAGACGAGGTCTGGCGTCGCTACCAAAGTACCTCTCAAAACCCTTGACATACTTCTGGGCGCCAATATAATAGTTCGTATACAGCAACGGCACATACCAGCACTCATTCAAGGCTATGTCATTTATTCGCCGGTAGATAGCTTTGCGCTGCTCAAGGTCATAGGTTGATTTGCCTTTAACGATAAGCTCCTCCATCTCGGGAGTAGACACTTTCCCAGCGTTGAAGTAACCCCTGGCAATATATGCATAGCCGGGAATTACGCTTGGTTGTGGGCGACGGGTCCAACCGGTAAAGAATAAGGCAGTCTCGGTATCAACGTAGAACTTCCTTGTTGCCGTGCCCACATCGTAGATTTTCAGACTGATATTTATGCCCACTTTAGATAACTGGTCTTTCATTATTTCTGCTGCCCGCAATAGACTCGGTTCTGTCCAAGTGAGTACATCCATTGAGAAACCACCCGGCTTGCCACCAAGCTGCAAGTATTCCTTAGCCTTCATGGGGTCGTAATAAGGACGGGGCACCAGGGTAGGCTCATAAATCCAGGTGCCAATTGGCCACATACCACCCTTGGCAACCGTTGCCCGTCCATAATAAGCACCCTTGTTGATTGCCTCCGGGTCACACGCATAAGCTACTGCACGACGCAGATTGACATTATCCATAGGTGGCTTAGACACATTAAATACCAGCAGTGACGTAACGGCAGCACCATTATATGTCTGGATGGTGATATTGGGATTCGCCTCGAATCTCTCTAGATCCATCACCGGGATGCCACCGATATCTATCTGGCCGGTCTCAAGAGCAGCGCTTACTACTGCCTCTTCCTTGATAATGGATATGGTGATCCTATCAAGATAGGGCAGCTTGTTCCCGTATTCATCCTTCCGCCAGTACTCATCATTTCTCACCAGCGTAACTGAAGCGCCCGGGACGAAGTCCTTGAATTTGAACGGCCCAGTGCCCACCGGCTTGAAGGTGTAGTCTTTACCCAGCTTCTGAACAGCCGTTGGAGAATTGAATTGACCGGTGCCTGTCTCGAATGTCGTTATGAAATCTGCATCCGGTGTTGGCAGAAGATACTTGACTGTGTACTTGTCAACTACCTCAACCTTTATACCCGTGAGAAGAGGTACGACCCAACCCCCTCGGAATGTCGGGTCCTGAATACGGTCAACGTTAAACTTCACTGCCTCGGCGTTAAAATCAGTACCATCGTGGAATTTTATCCCTTTTCTCAGGTAGAAAATGATGGTCTTAGGATCAGGGAATTCCCAGCGCTCGGCCAAGGAAGCCCCCGACCATTCTGCTCCGCCCCCATCTACCGCAACTAGCCAGTCAAATACGGGGATGTAGTAGTAACCATCCCCACCGCTTGAAGCTTGATGC
>CAZJMM010000200.1:2045-2801 GCA_964547155.1 uncultured Dehalococcoidaceae bacterium
TAAGAGAAGCGAAGATGTCCACCATATTTTGGCGCCTCTTTGACCGGCGTTGGTGTTGGCGATATTGTCGGCGTGGGTGCTGGCGTTGGTGTCGGAGTAGCTGTCGGGGTCGGTGTGGCTGCTGGAGCACAGGAGGCGAGTACAAAAATAGCCACCATTACGCAGCCAAACACTAGCCATACAACCTTCCTCTTCATTTGTTAACCTTTCCTCCTTTCGTTATGTTCAAACTACTTATGTTCCAAAACCATGTTCATTCTCTTTCTCTTTTGAATTCCACATTTGACCCTCCTTCTCATTCTCGGCCTTGCCTTCTTTGGTTTAGAGGTATTGCCCTGACCTAAGACTTTACCCCACCCCGAGATTCTCAGTTGATCAGTTTGTAGCACCAATGATACCCCCGCTATTAATTGGTGTCAACCTCTGGCTAAAGAGGGGGTTACATTCAAAAGTTGGTTATTTTCAGCTCACCTACGAAAATATTATGTTAACTACCCCTTGTTGAATAGAGGAAATCGACGGCTTTATCCAGGCTTCTACGCCATACTCGGTACCCAACGAGAGTACGAGAAGATGTCCTAGGTAACGATAGCTTGAGTTGTTAGATGAAACCACAGTAAACTAAGGGTGCCAGACAATCTTTCCTTTTCATTTCTCTCCTCTCCAGTGAACTCGGTGGAGAGCCGGGCTCACTGGTACTTAGACTGTGACAGCCATTGCTCAACTGCCAGAGTTACCCTATGGTTCGCGATGATT
>CAZJMM010000201.1:0-2768 GCA_964547155.1 uncultured Dehalococcoidaceae bacterium
GGGAGACATCGGCTCTCAGCCCATACTTCTTTTTCTCCGCCACCACATCGTCTACTTGTTCTTTAGTAGCTTTAGTTTTCATGATTATCATTTCTCAACCTCCTTGTTTTGTTGATTTCGCACAAAAAGAGAGAACCCTCCGCTTGGAGGGTTCTCTCTTATACTTTTCCTATATTTTGACTTATTACACTAATTACTCATGTTATTATGCATAGAGCCCCCCAAGCGGACCTGCTTGGTCCAAAAATAAAAGTACCAGTAATAAGCGTAGAATAAATCTTGAGGAGCCTTATCTAACATCTTCTATTCTTTTCTCGCTTAAATTTGTGTAAAGATAACATAAAAGAGATTGTCCTGTCAACTATGTGTATCAAGTGCACTCTTTAGCTTTCTCATAAAGTCTTGAAGTAGCACCATTGATTCATTCCCAGCTTCCATAAGCTGAACTATCCGGCTGCCTACAATCACTCCGTCGGCTACTTTAGCCACTTGCTTAGCTTGCTCTGGGGTAGATATTCCAAATCCAACACAGAGGGGTTGCTTAGCTATCTTTCTCACTCTCAACACAAATCCCTCCAAATCCGGAGGTAGTCTATCCCTAACCCCAGTAAGCCCAGTTACCGAGACCAGGTAAATAAATCCTCGAGACCTTTCGGCTACAAGCCTGATACGCTCCTCATTACTATTAGGAGCAAGGAGATAAATAAGGTCAAGACCGTGCCTTTGGCTAGCAATTTCTAACTCCAAACCCTCCTCAGGAGGCAGGTCAGGAACAATCAGTCCGTCAATATTTGACTCGGCACAGGCAGTACAAAATTCTTCAATGCCGTGACTAAACACCGGATTAAAATATGTCATAAAGACTAAAGGTAGGCTAACCTTTTGACTTAACTCTTTGGCTACCTCAAGGCAGAGTTTTGGGGTGACTCCATTTTGCAAAGCGTGAAAGCTTGCTTTTTGGATAGTGGCACCATCAGCCAGAGGGTCAGAGAAGGGAATCCCTAATTCTACAATGTCACAATCATTTTCAGCAAAAAGCGACACTGCCCTCAGGGTTGCCTCGATGCTGGGATAGCCGATAGTAACATACGGAATAAGAACCTTATGACTCGGCTGGATAAAAACAGAAGCAATTCGACTCACAACTTCGCTCCTAAAGCCTCAGCCACTACATTCATATCCTTGTCTCCTCGACCAGAAAGATTGATCACAATAATTTGCTGCTTGTCTAAGGAACTGGCTATTTTAGTTGCGTAAAAGATGGCATGGGCTGGTTCGAGAGCTGGAGCGATGCCTTCGGTCTGGCACAGAAGCTGGAATCCCTCCAGAGCTTCCTCATCAGTTACTGAGACATAAGTGGCACGACCAATGTCCTTAAGATAACTGTGTTCAGGTCCTACTCCTGGATAGTCTAATCCAGCGGATATGCTGTGCGTCTCCTGTATCTGACCATTATCATCCTGAAGAACGTAAGATTTTGCCCCATGAAGCACCCCCACCCTTCCGCTACCCAATGAGGCAGCATGTTTGCCTATCTTCAGCCCTTTGCCAGCTGCCTCCACTCCAACAAGTTTGACGTCTAAATCATCAATGAAGGGATGGAAAATGCCAATAGCGTTGCTACCACCGCTGACACAAGCAATTATATAGTCAGGGAGGCGGTTACACCTCTCTAAAATCTGCTCCTTGGTTTCTTTACCTATGACAGATTGGAAATCTCGCACCATCACGGGATAGGGATGAGGACCAACCGTAGAACCAAGAAGATAGTAGGTATCCTTAACATTGGTTACCCAGTCCCTTATTGCCTCGCTGACAGCATCCTTCAAAGTTTTGCTACCAGCCGACACTGGTCTTACTTCCGCCCCGAGCAACCTTATGCGAAACACATTGAGCGATTGGCGGCGTATATCCTCTTCACCCATATAAATGATGCACTCCAACCCCAACATGGCACAGACGGCGGCAGTAGCTACCCCATGCTGCCCGGCACCTGTCTCGGCAATGACCCTTTGCTTTCCCATTCTTTGTGCCAGAAGACCTTGCCCCAGAGCATTGTTTATCTTGTGGGCTCCTGTATGAGCCAGGTCCTCCCGCTTAAGAAAGACCTGTGCCCCAGCGCAATGCCTCGTAAGCCTCTCTGCAAAATAGAGCGGCGTCGGTCTTCCCGAATAATCATGAGACAGTAAGTCAAACTTAGCCCAAAAGGCAGTATCATCCTTAGCCTTCATATAGGCTGCCTCAAGTTCATCTAAAGCTGGCACAAGCACCTCGGGCACAAACCGACCACCGTAGGCTCCAAAGTATCCTCTATTATCAGGTCGCAATAACTACCTCCTTTCTGCCTTTCTCACTGCTTCAACAAAGGCTCTAATTTTTGAAGCATCTTTTTGACCTTTGGTCTCCACACCTGTGGAGACATCAACTCCCCATGGCTGAACTTGCTTGACCAACTGACCAACATTCGCCGGGGTAAGCCCTCCGGCAACAATCACCGGGAACTTCGCTGACACTTCTTTGGTTAATTGCCAGTCGAAGGCTTGTCCAGTACCACCATAAGCCTCCCCAACCTTTGAATCGAGAAGACACATAAGCCTCTGTCTTATGAGAAACTGGTACCCCGTCTCTATATCAGCAATCACTTCCTCAGTTGCCTTATCCGAAACGTGAATGACTTTAATAATTGGTCGCTCGATCTCCTGGCAATAGTGCCAGCTTTCATCGCCGCTGAGTTGTACCCATTCCAATCGGCAGTAGTCAGCAATGCG
>CAZJMM010000202.1:0-2745 GCA_964547155.1 uncultured Dehalococcoidaceae bacterium
ATGCGTCGCCAGCTTAAGAGTATGGGGGCTATTTATGACTGGAGCCGAGAAGTAATTAGTTCATTACCCGAATATTATAAGTGGACACAGTGGTTTTTCCTCAAATTTTACCAGTCTGGTCTCGCCTACCGAGCTAAGGCACCAGTTAATTGGTGCCCCCAATGTCAGACAGTGCTGGCTAATGAACAGGTGATTGACGGACTCTGTGAGCGCTGTGAAACCGCTGTAACCAAAAAAGATTTGCAGCAGTGGTTTTTCAGGATTACAAGATACGCCGAAGAACTACTTGACCATAGCCAGATAGATTGGCCAGAACGGATAAAGCTGATGCAACGGAACTGGATAGGCAAGAGTACCGGGGCTGAAATCGCTTTTGGACTGCCGAATAAGAACATAGCCGAGAGAGAAATACGAGTATTTACCACTCGCCCTGACACCATTTTTGGCGTAACTTTCTTTGTCTTGGCTCCGGAGCACCCCTTAGTCCCCCAGCTAACCACCCCAGAACACAAGCCTGAAGTGGAGAAGTACATTGACTGGGCACAGCGACAGACAGAGTTCGAGCGGACAGCTGTGGAAAGAGAAAAGACGGGCGTTTTCATTGGGAGTTACGTTATCAATAAACTAAACGGGAAGAAGGTGCCGGTCTGGGTTGCCGATTATGTTTTGCCGACCTACGGTACCGGCGCTGTTATGGGGGTGCCAGCCCACGACCAGAGGGATTTTGATTTTGCCAAGAAATACTCATTACCAATTCAAGTAGTTATAGCACCGCCAGGATGGTCTGGAGAGGAGCTGGAGTCAGCTTACATCGAAACCGGTACGATGGTAAATTCGGGGCAATTTAATGGTCTGCCCAGTGAACAAGGTGCCGAGGCAGTGTGCGATTTTCTAGAAGAAAAGAGATGGGGTAAGCGTGCCGTAACTTATCGCCTCCGGGACTGGCTTATTTCCCGCCAACGTTACTGGGGAGCCCCTATTCCCATTATTTACTGCAATAAATGTGGCATGGTCCCGGTACCTGAAAAAGACTTGCCAGTATTGTTGCCCCCCGATGCTGAGTTCAGACCTACCGGTGAATCTCCGCTTAAATATTGCGAGTCCTTTGTCAATACTACCTGTCCCAAGTGTTCCGGACCAGCACAACGAGAAACAGACACCATGGACACTTTTATGTGCTCCTCGTGGTACTTTTTACGCTACACCAGCCCTCAAGTCAACACTGCTGCCTTTGACACCACTAAAGTAAGACACTGGTTGCCAGTAGACTTGTATACCGGCGGCGCTGAGCATGCCACGATGCACCTTCTTTATGCCCGTTTCTTTGTCAAGGCAATTAGAGATATGGGACTGATAGATTTTGATGAACCGTTCACTCGTTTGTTTAACCAGGGGACGATTATTTATCGGGGCGAGAAGATGAGTAAGTCTAAGGGCAATGTGGTTACCCCCGATGTATATGTTACCGAACTGGGAGCTGATGCTGTCCGCGCCTATCTTATGTTTATTGGTCCCTGGGAACAAGGGGGCGAATGGAACGATAGTGGTATCTCCGGCATAAGCCGATGGTTTAACCGTGTCTGGCGACTCGTAGAAACGAGTTACTCTTCTAAAACAATAGACCGTGGGGCAGAAAAGGAACTGCGGCGGATGACTCATAAAACAATAAAGAAGGTTACAGAAGACCTGGAAGGATTCCAGCTCAATACCATGCTAGCAGCCCTGATGGAATTCACCAACTACTTATTAAAAGTCCAAGAAGATGGGGTAGTTTCGGCAGTTGCCTGGCATGAGGCTATTACCAGCTTGCTGCTCCTTCTGGCACCAACAGCTCCTCATCTGGCTGAAGAATTGTGGACAAGAACAGGACATCCTTATAGCATCCACAATCAGCCTTGGCTCAAATGGGACAAGAAATTGGCAAAGGAGGAAGAGTTTATTTTCGTTATCCAAGTGAACGGCAGGTTAAGAGACAAAGTGACTGTACCCGTTTCTATTGAAGAAAAGGAAGCTGTAGAATTAGCCTTGTCCCGAGAGCGGGTAAAGGCTTATCTTAAAGATAAAAAGATTAACAATGTGATTTACGTACCGGGGAGATTGGTAAATATAGTGGCGGGGTGACAGGCTAAGGATGAACATAGCAGCTAATCTCCAACAGGTGGAGAGACGTATTGCTAAAGCCTGCGAGAGAGCTAACAGACTACCTGCGGAGATAACCTTAGTAGCAGTAACTAAAGGAGTTGAGGCTTCAGTTATAAGAGAAACCTTTGCCCTGGGTATAACCAATTTCGGTGAAAACAGAGTCCAGGAAGCCCAAGCCAAGATAGTGCAGCTTTCTGACCTTAAGCCTCATCTCGCCTGGCATATGGTTGGTCACCTCCAGAGCAACAAAGCTAAGACAGCAATGGAGCTTTTCGATATAATTCATAGCGTTGATTCCACAAGATTGGCTGAGATTCTCAACCATCGTACTCAAAGAAAACTGCCTATCCTGCTTGAAGTCAACGTTTCTGGCGAAACAACCAAAAGCGGTTTTACCTCAGATGAAGTTGTTGAAGCAGCCACTGAACTAAAGCAATTACCAAACTTAGAGATCAAGGGATTAATGACAATAGCTCCGCTGACAGTTAATCCTGAAGAGGTCCGCTCTGTCTTTAGAAGATTGAGAGAGTTACGCCATCAACTCGGGCTGGAGCATTTGTCTATGGGTATGACGGACGATTTTGAGATAGCTATTGAGGAAGG
>CAZJMM010000203.1:0-2730 GCA_964547155.1 uncultured Dehalococcoidaceae bacterium
GGGGTAAAATCAAATTTGCGGTGCAAACTGCAGGAGGCTCTCATGATTGAGATGAATATTGATAGCATCCGAGTAAGCTTGATGAATTATCAACGCGTCGTAATCCTGAAGGAGAAAATAGATGAGATCTCAGGAGACAAGGGCGATGCCCGCTATTTACCAATCTGGATTGGTCCTGCTGAAGCAGATGCCATAGCTGTAAAGCTCCAGGACGTTCCTTTAGCACGACCCCTAACCCATGACCTCCTGCATTCAGTAATCATGGCTTTAGGAGCATCAGTAAACTATATTCTGGTCAATGAACTTCGCAATGACACTTTCTATGCCAAGATTATTCTGAATGTTGACGGTGAGCAACTAGAAATTGATTCTCGTCCCAGTGATGCTATTGCTCTTGCTGTGAGAGTAAAGCCATCGGTACCTATATATGTAGAAGAATCAGTCCTGGATAAAGCCAGTATCGTTCTTGACCAAGAAACTGGCAAACCAGTACCACCCAGTAAACCCGGTGGCAAACCAAAAGGTAAAAGCAAAGTTGACGAACAGGAACTGAAGAAGTTGTCAGCTTTTTATGATTTTATCAACACCTTAGACTTAGAGGACTTTGATAAGCGCAAATCCTGAACAATTCTGAAGAGCTGTGGATGGACGAGAAGTTTATTAAAAAATTGGTATCCGCCTTAAAATGTGGTGTCTGTGGGCAACAATACGAAGGGAGTAGCTTTAGCGTCCTGGGACATCGGAACGAAATGTGGTTTTTGAATGTCACTTGCCCTACGTGCCAGACCCAGGCAATGATGGCTATAGTTGTTAAGGAAGGTAAACCAGCCAAAATTGTTACTGAGCTTACTGAAGCAGAATTAGCCAAATTCGCTCAAGAAAGTGCCCTTGGGGCAGATGACGTCCTGGACACTCACAACTTCCTTAAAAGCTTCAACGGAGACTTCTCGAAGCTCTTTGGTAAAAATTGACCGACTGAAGAGCCCTATATCATAAGCTGGCTCTTAAGAGCTTTTAGATGCTCCGACATGTTCGGAGCATCTTCTTAAGAAGCTTAATTATTAACAAAGAAAATTACTATGAAAAGATGGGCAGCAGCCCTCCAATTAATTGCGGTTGGTTGGTACATAGCCTTAAGTTTGCTTATACCTTCCATGATAGGCTTATTCATTTTTGATAGAAAGTTCAATTCTACTCCTCTATTTACTCTTATTGGGCTTGGCTTGGGCACTTTGATTATGGTTTACGGAGTCTATCGTATGATACGGCAGGTGCAAAAAGCCGAGGAAGAACAAGGAAAGGGAATAAGAAACAAGAATTAATAAGGCATACAAATGGGTTGTGGATGCTCTCTTAAATTAGCGGTCATAATCCTCATTGTCCTAATAGCTCTTTTCTTCATCAGTTTCTTAAGTGGCGCCTTAGGGACGGCTTTAGTGGGAGGTGAAATACTTCCCAGCTTTCTCACCGTCCCAAAGCCCCACCCAAAACTTCCAGCTGAAGCAGTTTTCCACATCGGAAATTTCCCCATAACCAACAGTATGCTGGCGGCTTGGCTTACCATAGTAGTGTTAGCTGGTTTAGCCTTTGCCGCTACCCGTCGCATGAAGATTATCCCCGGTAGACTTCAAAACATCATGGAAACAATAATAGAAATGCTCCTCAATTTTGTGGAAGGAGTAGCTGGCAAAGAAAATGGGCGCCGATTCTTCCCGGTGATAGCTACCATCTTTCTTTTCGTTATTATGAATGCCTGGCTAAGCTTACTTCCCGGCTTTGGCAGCATTATAGTCAAAACAGCCGAAGGTGAAGCCCATCTGCTACGAGGGGCAAATACTGACATTAATGTGCCTTTGGCTTTAGCTTTGATATCCTTTATCATGGTCGAATACTGGGGGGTAACCAGCCGGGGCTTCTTCCGCTATATAAGCAAGTTTATCAACGTCGGCAGGCTTTTCCGAGGCACTACCCAGGTTTTCAAAGGCAGACTCAAGACTGCCTTCAGTGACTTATTTAGCGGAGCCATCGAGGTTTTTGTTGGTATTCTGGAGGCAATGAGTGAATTAGTGCGCCTTGTTAGCTTTACCTTCCGTCTCTTTGGCAATATGACTGCGGGAGAGATTTTGCTCTTAGTAGCTATCTTCCTTATCCCTTGGGTAATGCCTATACCCTTCTATGGACTGGAAATGCTTGTAGGCTTCGTTCAAGCGCTCATCTTCGGTGGATTAACCTTAGTTTTTGCGACTATTGCCGTAGCTGCACCTCATGAAGAACACTGAGGAAATAGAAAGTACAGAAGGAGGTAAACAAATGGATCCAGCAACAATGAAAATGCTCGCCGCAGGGTTGGCAGTAGGCTTGGGGCTCTTAGGACCTGGACTCGGCATTGGCATGCTCGGCTACGGAGCCATGCAGGCTTTGGGGCGTAACCCGGAAGCCAGAGGCGCCATAATGACCAATATGATTTTGGCTATCGCCTTTGCTGAAGCCCTTGGCATTTACGCCCTGATTGTGGCTATTATCTTAGCCATGGTAGCCTAACGCTACTGTCACAAGGAGAGCTATGGAAGAATTACAACAAATATGGGTAATAATTGGCTTTCTCCTTATCGCTATGTTAGTAGGCGCTGGTATAGGACTTTTCCTGTTTTTCTCCCTCACCGGTAAGGAGTGATAAAGTCACAAAATAAAACGATAGAAAGGAGATAAGGGTGGAAGGCTTGGGGATTA
>CAZJMM010000204.1:0-2725 GCA_964547155.1 uncultured Dehalococcoidaceae bacterium
ACTTTTTGGTTTTTGCTTATGGGCAATACTACCGAACACTGAACTATTCGGTAGGAAAGGCTTCAAATTAGGGCTTGACCTGAGGGGTGGTAGCCACTTGGTTTATGAAGCTGACTTATCCAAGAAAGACCCGGGTCAAACGGATGCAGAGGTCATAGAAGGTGTGAAGCGGAAAATTGAGCGGCGAGTTAATGCTTATGGTGTTACTGAGCCTATTGTCCAGACAATCCAAAATGAACGGGGCAACTTTGTTCTTGTTCAGCTTCACGGAGTAAAAGACATTGATGAAGCTATTCAACTTATTGGACAAACTGCACAGCTTGATTTTAAGGAGCAGGAGTTAGACGAAGCAGGCAATCCAGTATTAGATGAAAATGGTAATCCTAAGTGGGTGATTGCTAAAGGGGTTGGTGAAGACGGTCAAGAACGGGAGCTTACTGGCAAATATTTTAAGCCCAATGCTGCAGTAGTCTTGAACCCCCAGACTAATGAGCCTGAGGTAGCTTTTGAGTGGGACCATGAGGGAGCTATCCTTTTTGAACAGGTAACTGAGCGGAATTTGAACAAGCCGTTGGGAATTTTTCTCGATAACGAGCTTATTTCAGCCCCTATAGTCAAGGCAGTAATCAAAGAAAGGGGTATTATTGAGGGATTGACTATAGATGAAGCTCGTCTGTTAGCCATTCAACTCAATTCAGGTGCTTTAGACGTGCCGCTGAAAGTAGTAGAACGACGGGATATAGGAGCTACTCTGGGAGAAGATTCGTTGCGCAAAAGCTTATATGCCGGGATAGCCGGGACAATTCTGGTAATTTTATTTATGATTATTTACTACCGTGTTTCTGGTCTGGTAGCCTGTCTGGCTCTGGTAGTCTACGGACTTTTCAATCTGGCTATTTTTAAGCTGATTCCAGTGGTTCTGACCCTCCCTGGTATTGCTGGTTTTATCGTATCTATAGGCATGGGCGTGGATGGTAACGTCCTTGTCGCCGAACGTTTGAAAGAAGAATTGCGGGGTGGGCGTAGTCTGGGGGCGGCGATAGAAGAAGGCTTTCGGCGGTCCTGGACAGCCATCTGGGATGCTAACATAACTGTTTTTATTGCCTGTGCTGTCCTTTACTGGCTTGGCAACCAATTTGGTAATTTCATGGTTATGGGTTTTGCTACTACCTTGTTCATTGGCACGGCTTTGAGCATGTTTACCCAAGTTGTGGTCACGAGGACTTTTCTACGCACGGTTGTGAATAGCCGGATGGCAACAAGTTCCAGCGCTTACGGAGTATGGTAAAGCATGATTGATTTTATCGGCAAGAAATACTGGTTTTTTATCATCTCAGCTATAGTAATCATCCCAAGCATACTTTCTCTGGTTATTTTCGGACTCAAACCTGGCGTTGACTTCAGTAGTGGTACGGCTCTGACCTTACATTTTGGAAATGAAGTAGAACTAAGCCAGTTACGTGAAGGATTAGCCAAGCTCGGTTATGATAGAGCTGTAGTGCAACCTGCTGGAGAAGGTGATTTTTTTGTTCGTGTTCAGGAAATATCTTCTGAGGAAAGCAAAAAGCTAAAGGATGGTTTAGAAACAGAGTTGGGCAGTACAATTGAAATAAGTAGTCTTTACAGCGTTTCGCCCACCATTGCTGCAGGGACAGTCCGTAATACAGCTATTGCTATTATAGTTGCCTCAATAGGTATCTTGCTCTATATTTCCTTTGCATTTCGAAAGATGCCCAAGCCTATCCGTTGGGGCATTTGCGCTATCGCTGCCATCTGTCACGATTTACTGATAGTTATCGGTATCTTCTCTATTTTAGGCTGGGCAACGGGGTTGGAAATTGATGCTCTGTTTGTTACAGGGGTGCTGGCAGTTGTGGGTGTGAGCGTTAACAATATTGTGGTTGTCTTTGACCGTATTCGGGACAACTTGAGACGGGGGGTGAGCAGAAGTTTTGAAGTAGTGGTAAATTGCGGAATTACTGAATCTGTAGGGCGCTCTCTAAATACTGGTTTAGCCACTCTTTTTGTCATAGTAGCCCTTTATTTATTTGGTGGTGTAACTACCCACAACTTGGTTCTGGCACTACTTATCGGGATTGCTACTGGAATTTATTCTTCTTTGTGTATCGCTGGTCAGTTATTAGCTGTCTGGGAAAGGGGAAAATAGAGAAGGCTTATCTCCGGGGATACTTCTCAAGAAGCCTTCAACTGGTGGGTGTCCTTTATCACCTTGAGGAAATTGTCAAAACCTAAAGGTTTCCGTAATCTCTGCTCGCTTCCCAGGGGGTCATCGATGTTCTTGCTATTTAGAAGGACATCCAGAGTCGCTTTTACCGAGGATGACACAGCCTGCAGGTGATAACCGCCTTCTAAGGTGAAGACAAGACGTTCTAAGCTCAATTTTCTGGCTAAATATTTCAACGCGTGAACCATACGGGCGAAACCAGTAACGCTGACCTGCATCAAGGCGATATCATCAGCCCAGTGAGCATCGTAACCTGCTGAGACCAGAATGAGTTGTGGCTGATAGCGTTCAGCTACCGGCACTAAGACCTGGTCGAAGACATCAAGATATTCTTCGTCTCCCCATCCAGCCAAAAGAGGTACATTTACAGTCAGACCTTCTCCCTCGCCACTGCCTGTTTCGTTAATGCTTCCTGTACCTGGATAGAGTGGGTATTGATGGGTAGAGAAGTAGAGAACATGGGAGTCAGCATAAAAAGTG
>CAZJMM010000205.1:0-2695 GCA_964547155.1 uncultured Dehalococcoidaceae bacterium
CCTTTAGTAGTCCCTGAGGTAAATCCTGAAGACATAAAAGAACATCAAGGAATTATTGCTAACCCAAATTGCTCTACCATTCAAATGGTAGTGGCTCTTTATCCCTTGCATAAGGTTAACCCTATCAAACGGATTGTTGTCACCACTTATCAGTCTGTCTCAGGCACTGGAGCTGCAGCTATGGAGGAGCTAACTACCCAAACCAAGTTAGTGTTAGAAGGACAAAACACTGTCCCACATGTTTATCCCCATCAGATAGCTTTCAACCTTCTACCCGAAATAGATGTCTTCTTAGATAGTGGCTATACCAAGGAAGAATGGAAAATGGTAGAGGAGACACAGAAAATAATGCATGCTCCAGAAATAGCTGTTTCCGCGACTTGTGTGCGGGTCCCTGTTTATATCGGTCATAGCGAAGCAGTAAATGTGGAATTCAGCCGTCCTATGACTCCTGACGAAGCCAGGTATATTTTAGCTCACGCTCCCGGTGTCAAAGTTGTTGATGACCCCAGCGTTAGTCTTTATCCTCAGCCATGGACAGCTGCAGGCACTGACGATGTCTATGTAGGACGAATTCGAGCTGATGCTTCCCATCCCAATGGACTGGTAATGTGGGTAGTTGCTGATAATCTACGTAAGGGTGCAGCTCTTAACGCAGTACAGATTGCTGAAGAAGCGGTACGGAGGGGATGGGTATGAGTAGCTTTCAACTTGTTACATAAAGGGCTACCATAGACCTTTTCAGTCTCCTTGAAAGATGACTCTTAAGGGCTTCATATAAAACCAGAGTACAGTTGCTAATTTAGAATCAGGAGGAGGGAGATGGCAAAGTTTGGTCATTTGATCACCGCTATGGTAACACCTTTTGATGCCGAAGGGAAAGTTGATTACGCCCAAGCCAAAAAGCTGGCACAAGCTCTCCTTAATTCAGGTAGCGACGGTCTCGTAGTTTCCGGGACCACTGGAGAAAGCCCCACTTTAAGCCCCGAAGAAAAATTACGCCTGTTTACCGAAATTAAATCAGCCGTTGCCAAGCAGGGTGTAGTTATCGCTGGCACCGGAAATTACAATACGGCTGAGAGCTGTGAACTAACCAAGGAAGCCGAGAAAACTGGTGTCGATGGTTGTCTCTTGGTAGTCCCTTACTATAATCGCCCTGCTCAGGAAGGGCTGCTTGAACATTTCAAAGCCATTGCTGAGGCTACAAAGTTGCCCTGTATTGTTTATAATGTTCCTTCTCGTACCGTTACCAACCTCGCTGCCGAGACTGTCATCAAACTCAGCCAAATTGATAATATTATCGGTGTCAAAGAAGCCAGCAGTAATTTTGACCAGATTGCTAAAATCATTCAGGGCACCCTCAGAGAATTTCTGGTTTACAGTGGTAATGACGGTGATACCCTGCCTATATTAACTCTTGGTGGCTACGGGGTTATCAGCGTTGCCTCTCACTTAGTTGGCAGGAAGATTAAGGAAATGATACAAAATTTTCTTGCCGGCAAAACTGAGGAGGCAGCTACTATTCATCACCACCTATTGCCTTTGGTCAACGCCCTCTTTGTCGTTTCCAACCCCATTCCCTTAAAATATGCCTTGAATTATTTGGGCTTTCAGGTTGGCAAACCACGCCTCCCCCTCACCGAACCAGATGAAAAATCGGCTAACCTCATTCGGACAACTTTGGGGAATTTCAAAATTGACTTGCCCATAACTGCCAAAGCCTAAGCCAAGCTCACTTAATACCCTTAGCCACAATATCCCATGAATTGGAGGGAACTAAAGGCGACTTCGTCGGTCGGCAAGAGGCATATGCTCAGGCAGCGTAGAGTATTGATGCTTTATTAGACAACCGACCTAACTCTTATCGTCTGCTCTCGCCGAGCACCGACAGAAATAATGTCAACAGGACAGTGAAGAACCTCTTCAAGTGTCCTTACATACCGACGAGCTTCGGATGGCATCTTCTTGAAATCCCGTATTTCAGTGGTTGCGACTTGCCAGCCTGGTAGTTCCTCGTAAACAGGCTGGCATTTTTCTAAAATGGTTACGCTACTCGGCAATTGGTCTAAAGTCTTTCCATCAACCTTGTAGCCGGTGCATACCTTTACTGCTGGGAAAACATCCAGAACATCAAGACGAGTTAAGGCTATGCTGGTCAAACCGTTAATTCGGACACTAAAACGCCCAGCAACAGCATCAAACCAGCCGCAACGCCTTGGCCTACCCGTGGTCGTGCCATATTCATGAGCCCGTTCCCGGATAAGAGTTCCCGTTTCATCTTTGAGTTCTGTCACCATAGGACCGCCACCCACTCGGGTAACATATGCTTTAAAAACGCCAAGGATATGGTCAATTTTAGCTGGACTTAAGCCGGCGCCAATAGAGCTACCGCCCGCCAGTGGTGAGGAAGAAGTAACATAGGGATAAGTGCCAAAATCGGGGTCAAGTAAAGTGCCTTGAGCACCCTCCAACAGAACCATTTCCTTCTTCGATACGGCATCTTGAAGCATCAGAGCAGTCTCTCGAATAAACGGGGATAACTGCTCGGCATAGTGACAGTATTGCTCGTAAACTTCTTCTAAGGACAAAGGCGACACACCATATACCTTAGTCAAAATAGCATTCTTAAGTTCTATGATTGAGTTGAGACGGGTTAGAAAGGCATCTTTGTTCAACAAGTCACCAGTACGAATTC
>CAZJMM010000206.1:0-2694 GCA_964547155.1 uncultured Dehalococcoidaceae bacterium
TACACTATCCTCTTCGTCGGCAGCGTCAGATGTGTATAAGAGACAGGGTCTGCTGGAGCATCTCTCCGGCCCGGTAAGCGCCTTGCCCCCACAACGATGACGCATCCCGAAGTGCGGCTTCATTGTTGTGAATCCACAGGTACGCGGGCTTGGGCGCACGCCCTTCAATCACAACACCGTCAAATCCTGCCTTCTTTAGCTCGGCTCCGACGAACCCGCCGATATTACCATAGCAGTATCCTTCGGGGGAAGCCATGGGAGATTTACCTATCACTGATAACCGTGTGGCTGCTTGGACACCAGTAGCCACCAGCGGCCCGGTCATGAACATAAGTCTATTCTCTGGCTCAAAAGCCTTGACCTCAGGTGTTACCGTCTCCCAGTAGATCCTTGAGGCAATACCGCGTCCGCCAAGGTATCGCTCTGCATACGGCTGTGTAAAGATCTCCTTTATTTCTGAATTACTCAGATTTACGTGCAATATCTTGCCTGTCCAACCATGCATAACATACACCTTGTTTTACTTGTCCACCCTTCAAAGCCTGCCATCCATTATTCTAGTAGGTACCATGACCAATATAATTAAAACTGACTTCCAAACATCCAGTCAATTATAGTTTAAGAGCTTCCTTTTCTACCACCGTTAGGCCTTTTTTGAAATCCGCGACTTTTGTTTCGCCCTTCTTGGTTACATAAGCTTTTCCATCCTTTATTTGTAGATGGCCAACAAGCTCGAGTTCCTCAACCAGTACCTGTACCTCAATAGGGGATAAAGGAGGATATATATCTAATTGTTCTTCTTTCGAAAATTCGTTCAATATCTTATCTACCTCGATTCCCTGTTTCTTTAACACTCTATCCAGTATTACCATCTGCCTTCTATAGTATGGGAGAGAAAAGCCGCCAGCGCTCACGTCAAATGCTTCAAGCTCCACGACCACAGCAGTTCTAAAATCTGGACATATTACCGTCACAGGTCTGACTATCTTTTCGCTGGGCGGTGGCCAACTGAATACTTTACTGCCACCGGCTAACTGTGCCATGTGGTACTTGGGTATATTGTACCCTTCAAATATGTTCTTAAATCCACGCCCGTCGTATATTTTTTTGTTTGGGTCAGCCTGGCTGACACAAACATACCAGAATGGATAGTAGTTCAGAGGCTCCATATGCCTGGGCCCGGCGGCATGAAGCGCGGCGGCTTTTGCCGTAACCTCGGGCCAGAGGTCTGGACAAAGCCGTCCGGTATATGACTCTCCGTCAAAAATGACCTCGTCACCGATTTTATGACCAGCGTGACACGGAAACTTCTCTTGGTCTCCTAGGATATCAACTACGGTTGCTTTAACATTAAACATGACTACCTCCTGTTATATATTGAGGCTGTTTAGTTTTGAAAGCCATCCCACTTGGTCTCAGATTCCGCCCCCAACACTAATTCCTGGTTAATCATGCCCTAGTTTAGTCAGGACCCTGCCCAGACCTCGGGCGCTTCCGGTAATGATGGCCACTTTGTCCTTTAACTGCATATTTTTACCTTCTTTTCTAAAATTGATTTAAGCCAATATATCACACCACCATTTGTCTGGCAAAGCCCGAATGATACTGAATTGGTGAATACCATTGCCGGGATTGTCACTAACGGCGGTGCCGAGCGAGTCCACTCAAGGTAACATAAGAATGGACATAATGATTCGTAGAGCATTGTTTTCGTTCCTTGGAATATATATAATTTGGTGATTTTGCTGGTGCCGCCAATCAAGAAAAGGGTGGGTAGTTGCTATGACTGCACTATGATATCCTTGAAAAAAACTCTGGGAGGGGGTAGATAATGTCAAAAACAAATCTGTTCGACTTAACAGGAAAAGCATCCTTGGTTACTGGTGCCGGAAGTGGGCTTGGTCGAGTTATTTGTGAAGCCATCGCAGAACATGGCAGTGACGTAGTTTGCTCGGACATAAATGAGGCTTGGGCGCAAGAGACGGCAGGTATGATTGCCAAATACGGAGTAAAGACATTAGTTGTTAAAGCAGACGTGTCAAGGCAAGATGAAGTAAAAGCATTATTCCGAAAGGTTGACCAAGAATTCGGAAAGCTTGATATCCTATTCAATAATGCGGGAATCACCACTAAAGGAGTCAAACTTCATGAAATGCGGTTGGAGGACTGGAACAAAGTCATTGGTGTCAACTTGACTGGCACTTTTCTGTGTATGCAGGAAGGCATAAAATTGATGCTTCGGCAGAAAAGCGGTTCAATCATCAATCTAAGTTCGATACTGGGATTTATAGCAATTGATCCAGATATTCTGGCCACTGGTCACTATATTGCCTCCAAACACGGAATAATTGGTCTTACCAAATCAGCAGCAGTGCAATATGGGCCTGATAATATTAGAGTAAATGCGATTGCTCCCGGCTTCTACGCAGGAACCAAACTTGGTGATGTGGAAGAAAGAACCGAGGAGGAGGCTCAGGCATGGGCAAAGAAGCCAATATCGTTAACGCCCCTGAGGAGATTCGCTGAACCTAAAGAACTAAAAGGATTAGCAGTTTTTCTGGCATCGGATGCTTCTAGCTACATCACCGGTGCCACCTACGTAACGGATGGTGGCTCGAGTGCCTGGTAGTAAACTACCAGCCATTGTGTTTATTGCACTTAAACTCAAAACGTGACGCAGCATACAAGACTTCT
>CAZJMM010000207.1:0-2690 GCA_964547155.1 uncultured Dehalococcoidaceae bacterium
GCCTGAGGCTCAGGAAAAGTAGGACCAAAAATAGAATTGAAGCGACGGACTATTTCCCGCGCCAACTCTAAATGAGGCAATTGGTCTTCTCCTACAGGCACTATTTCCGCTTTGTAGATAATAATATCCGCAGTCATTAACACCGGATAGCCCACCAGCCCATAGTTAACATTCTGTGGTTGCATTCGTGCTTTTTCTTTGAAGGTTGGTACCCGCAATAACCAACCCAGAGGGGTTACCATGCTGAGCAAAGTATGTAGTTCCATAACTTCTGGAACATGGGACTGTACAAAGATAATACTTTTCTTTGGGTCAATACCAGCCGCTAACCAGTCAAGTACCATTTCAAAAATATTTTCTTTAAGCTGAGCCGTATCCTCAAGAGTTGTTAGAGAATGAATGTCTACTACACAGTAAATGCAATCATAGTTGTCCTGGAGACTAACATAATTCTGAATAGCTCCTATGTAATTGCCTATATGCTGCCTGCCAGTAGGTCTGGCACCCGAAAAAACTCGTTGTTTCTTCATTTTCACATTCTCTCCGGTGCTGTCATTCCCATGAGATGAAGCGTGTTGGCTAACACAATTTGAGCTGCCTTAACCAACTTAAGTCGTGCTTTAGTCAAAGCCAGATTCTTCGATACAACTCGGCAGTGCTTGTAGAAACTATGGAACACAGTAGCTAAATCTTGAGCATAATAGGGAAGATGGTGAGGTTCTAAAGTTTTAGCCACCGTCTCTACGATCTCAGGCAACAATGTCATCTTCCGTATCAGAGTCAATTCAGGTTCAGTAGTAAGCAAAGAAGCATCTCCATCACTATAATTAATCCCTCTTTCTTCAGCTAGGCGAAGAATACTGGCTATCCGGGCATGAGCATACTGTACATAGTAAACAGGGTTATCCGCTGACTGCTTTTTGGCAAGTTCAATATCAAAGTCCATCTGACTGTCGGCAGAGCGACTGAGAAATACAAAACGACAAGCGTCTTTCCCCACTTCATCAATAACTTCAGCCAGGGTGACAATATCACCGCTTCGCTTAGATACTTTCACTATTTCACTACCACGACGCAATGTTACCATTTGGCAGATTATTATCCTCAATCGCTCCGGATTCACACCAAGGGCATTCATAACTACCTTCATGCGTGATACATGTCCTTGATGGTCAGCACCCCAGATATTAACCACCACATCAAAATGGCGCTCGAGAAATTTGTTATAGTGATATGCAATATCAGAAGCAAAATACGTGGTTGAACCGTCACTGCGGATTAATACATTGTCTTTATCTTCACCCAGGGCACTGGAGGCAAACCACACCGCACCTTCCTTCTCAGCTATATAGCCGCTTTTACCAAGCAAAGCCATGACCTTATCATACTGCCCACCATCATACAAACTTCGTTCGTTAAACCAAACATTAAAATCAACACCCAGCAGTTCTAAATCTCGTTTTGTACTTGCTATGATCTCACCAAGCCCTATCTCTCCCAGCTTCCGGACAGCTTCCTCTTCAGGCATATTTAGGAATTGGTCCCCTTCTCTGCCAATGATTTTTTCAGCCAATTCAATCATATAATCACCGACATAGCCATTAGTCGGTAACTCAGCCCTCTTTCCCAGACATTGTAAATAACGAGCATAAAGAGAGCGGCTAAACAACTCAATCTGACTACCTACATCGTTGATATAATATTCCCGTTCTACGGTGTAGCCAGCAGAACTCAAAACGTTAGCTAAAGTACTGCCCAGAACAGCACCACGACCATGTCCAACGTGGAGAGGACCTGTAGGATTAACACTAACAAATTCAATCTGTAAACGGGTGCCTTTGCCTAAATCAATAGCGCCATAGTTATTACCTGCACTCAGAATAAAATTCACCTGGGATGTGAGCCACTCATTTCTCAAACTGAAGTTTATGAAGCCAGGAGGGGCTACTCGGATTTCTTCCACTTCAGTAATTGGTGACATTAGCTCAACAATTTTGTTAGCAAGAGTCAAGGGGTTTACCCCAACAGCTCGAGCAAGTTTCAAAGGTAAACTTGAGGCATAGTCCCCATACTCTGGATTTTGAGGATGCTCTACAGTTACTTCAGGTAGTGCTGAAGAAATAATAATGCCTTTATGTTGGGCTTCTAATATTGTCTTTTCTAATATTTCTGCCAGCTTTTGTTTAAGCACTTGAGTTCTTTAAGTTCCCACCTATTTTAGGAGGTAGTTCAATCTTCTTTCTTTGGAGCCATTTTTTGTTTACTTCACTATTATAGGTTATTCTCTCACATTAACTCCACTCTCCGCCAGTCTTCCACACCCGAGCTAATTCCTGAACTAAAAAGCTATAATCAGGAGACTTAAGTTTAGGGTTTTTTTCAAAAATAGAGACGGCTTCTTTACGAGCCATTTCCAGAAGTGCCACATCTGATAAACGTGCCATACGAAGGTCTGGTAGACCACTCTGCCGAGTACCAAAGAATTCGCCTGGACCACGCATCTTCAGGTCTTCCTCAGCCAATACAAAACCATCACGAATCTTTTCCATTAGATTTAATCGCTCCATACCTTCAGGGGATGGATTTTCCGCCAAAAGTAAGCAGTAACTTTGTTGCTCCCCGCTACCAACTCGACCTCGGAATTGATGCAACTGAGAGAGTCCAAAATGGTCAGCGCCTTCCACCAGCAT
>CAZJMM010000208.1:0-2660 GCA_964547155.1 uncultured Dehalococcoidaceae bacterium
TTTCTAGGGTCGTGTCTGGCCGATATTGCTCATCAATGTCCAATACTTTAGACTCACCTTTCGCTTGTGGTATAGTAAGAGGGATTATTTCATCCTTGAACTTCCCTGCGTTCCAGGCGTTGCCATAGTTTGTGTGGCTACGCAGCGCCCACTCATCCTGCTCCTGCCTATCTATTTCGTATTCGAAGGCTACATTATCGCTATCAACGGCTACCGGATTAAAGTCCTTGTATCCAAGCGCATATAGGGGGTCCTCCATCTTGACATCGCCTAACCTGTATCCTTGAAATCTAAGTCCCCTCACAAGGAGTGGCTCCATACTAAAGGAAGTAGCACCACCGGCTATGGCAACGTCTATCTCCTCCAGTCTCGTGGACATAGCTGCCAGCTTAACTGCATGCATCGATGATACGCATGCCATGTCAAAGGAAATTGATACTGTCTCAGCAGGGAGACCTGCCTTGATAAGCGACTGCCTAGCGGCGACCGGTGTATAGGGGTCTTTACATGGCGAGGTATCGCCTACTCCCCAAAAAACCTCGTCTACAATATCTGGAGAGAGTTTGACCTTACTAAGTACTTCTCTCATAGGGATGGCGCCCAAGTCATAGTAGTCAATGTCCTTGAGTGAACCGCCATACCTGCCAAATGGTGTTCTGACAGCACTCACAATTACTACATCCTTAGGTCTAGACATATCTACCTCACCTTTCCTGCTTTTTGTACTATACTATTTACGAGTGGGGATGCCCAATATGCATGAATGTCAACTAGGTTTCCTTACTGCAACTGTCAACTCCTTCTACCTACAGGCTCCAGCCAGCCTTAGCTATCTCCTGCTCAACATCGTCTGCGGTCAAAATCCTGCCAGTAAAAGTTGCAGGGTCTCTGGTTGCTACGAAGGTTGCAATCTTACCCCATAGCTCAGGCGTCTGCCAATCGGATTTGTCAACGTCGGGGTTTAGCATAACCCATCCCTCACTGGTAGTATTTTGGGGCATCAGGGCATTGGCTGCAATATTGTATTCCTTCAGTTCCTGAGCCAGTCCCCATGTGAAGCGATTGATGCCTGCCTTACTAACATCATAAGCCAGGCCAGTCATGGGGTCATTAAAGGTAATCGCTGCCACCGAAGACATGTTGATGATGTGTCCATACCTTTGCGCCATCATTGATGGCATCACCGCCTTGGTGCAAACTATCACACTGCGCAATGTAACCTTCATTATAAGGTCCCACTGTTTCAGCGTTAAATCCTTAAGGTAACGAGGTATGTTAGTGCCAGCATTGTTGACCAGAATATCAATGCGCCCCATCTCGTCTAGCGTCTTTTGCACCATATTTTCAACACTTGCTTCATCCGCGACATTAGTTTGTATGGGAAGTGCTCGTCCCCCTTGAGCTTTAATCTCGTCAGCAGTCTTCCAGATAGTGCCTTTTAAGGGGCCGCTTTCCTCAACAGTTCGTGCAGCCACTGTAACTGCTGCCCCGGCACCGGCTAGGGCTAGAGCGATAGCTTTACCAATACCTCGGCTAGCACCGGTAACAATGGCAACTTGTCCTTCGAGTTTCTTATCATTCATCAATATTTCCCCCTTTGATGCTTATTGGTGTTTAGCCAGGCATCATTTCCTTTTCCGTTTCCCTGATGCTCACTTCCAAGGTATGTACTATCTCATCTATTTCTGCTTTAGTTATAATTAAGGGCGGGAGTAGCGATATGTAAACAGAGCTCACTTGGGCGATAAGACCTCGCTCAAGCAATTCATTAGTGAGCTTTCGCCTTAACTTAGCTGCCTCTGCACCCGCAAAACGTTCCTTTGTCTTTTTATCCCTAACTAATTCAACATCAATCAGCAAGCCGAGCCCTTGAATATTCCCTACTATAGCAGATTTGTCAAGTGCAGAGTGGAGTGCATCAAGAAAATATGTCCCCATTTCGGCAGCGTTCTCCACCAACCTTTCTCTTTCGATGATATCGATGTTAGCGAGGCCAACGGCACAACTGACTGCATGCCCCCACCATGTATGTCCGTGTGGGAAGGCATCTCTTTGGCTGCCAATAAATTTAGCAGCTATCTCTTCTTTAACTGCTACCGCAGAGAGTGGTAGGTAACCACTGCTTATGCCCTTATCCATGGTCATTATATCGGGGACAATATCCCAATGATTGCAGCCAAACCACTTCCCTGTACGCCCGAAGCCACAAACTACCTCATCCATAATCAAGAGAATGCCGTACTGATCACAAATCTTGCGTATCATGGGAAAGTACTCTGGTGGGGGGACGGATGCAAACGCCTGAGTACTTACAGCATCCACCATCACTGCCGCTACTGTGGAGGGGTTTTCAGATTGGATTGCTTGTTCTAATTGTTTAGCGCAGAGTAGATTACAAGATGGATACTCCAAACCAAACTCACACCGATAGCAATAGGGATGAGCTACACGTATGCATCCAGGTAGCAACGGCTCATTTAAATAGGGTCTGAAAAATAGGTCTGTAGAAAGACTCAGGCAAGCAAAAGTGGCTCCATGATAGCAAAGTCTTCTGCTGATAAACTTAAATCTCTTAGGAAAGCCTGCCCGTGCTTGATATTGCCTTGCTAACTTTAGAGCTGACTCATTAGCCTCAGAGCCTCCAGAAATAGTGAACACCT
>CAZJMM010000209.1:0-2655 GCA_964547155.1 uncultured Dehalococcoidaceae bacterium
ATTCTGTAGTGGGCACCTGGGCACAGGATATAACCGATGCAAAGGGCAGCGACCCTACTCCGGATTCGGGTTACTTTCCCGGCATAACCTGCAAAGCAATGTGGGAGAAAGTGCTGTCCAAGGGCATGCGCGGTATGATTGAGGAAGCTGAAGCCGGTATCCAGAGATTTAGAGAAATGAAAGAAACTGATATAAATAAGTTCTATTTCTGGCAATCTGCAATCATCGTCTGTGAGGCAATGATAAACTATGCACGAAGATACTCTAAGCTTGCGCACCGCATGGCTGATGAAGAGCCTAACCCTGAAAGACGAAGCGAGCTTAATGAGATTGCCAGGATTTGTGAGTGGGTACCGGAGAACCCGGCACGTACATTTCATGAGGCTATTCAGTGCATGAACTTCATCGAGGTGGGTAGAGGACTGGAGGCAATGTACCCTCTATTACTCGGTAGAATTGATCAATACCTATGGCCATATTTTGAGAAAGATATTCGTGATGAGCGTTTAACGCTGGAGAGAGCGGCAGAACTTCTTGGAGGTGCAATAACACTCTGGGGTATGAAGTTTGTTGTTCAGGTTGGTAAAACCCAGCAGGAAACACATCAATTTAGTTTTGGTATAAATAGCACAAATATAGGTGGCGTAGACAGGGACGGGAAAGATGCCTCAAATGAGTTAAGCTATCTTATTCTCCACATGGTGGGATTGCTAAGGCTATCATCGCCGACTATTCTTTTTAACTGGCACTCACATGCGCCTCGCTGGTTATTACTTAAGGCGTTAGAGACGAATTCAAAGACAAAGGGTGGCATCCCCCTATTTGAGAATAGTGAACATGTTGTAGCGAGTTTTTTAAATAATGGAATACCCTTGGAGGAAGCGAGAGACTGGTACGGTCAAGGCTGTGTGACACCGGTTCTCCCGACTAAAATTGATCATAACGGTAGTGAAGGTAAAGGGGCGGTAAACGTAGCGCTAATTCTGGACCTCACACTTCACAATGGGGTATCACAGATAACTGGCAAAAAGGTTGGTATCGATGTTGGCGACCCGCGAGACTTCAAGACCTTTGAAGATTTGTACGAAGCATTTAAGAGACAGTATAAGTTTGTTGTCAATCGAGTTTTATGGCTTGGCACTTTAGCCCAAAATATTGAACCGCAGTATCTGCGTTTTCCATTTACCTCCTGCATTTCAGGACCCGGATGCTTAGAGAAAGGGCAGGATCTCATTATTACTGACTCAAATCATAGTTATGGTATCAGTGATCGGGCGATTGTAGACACGGCTGATTCTCTAATAGCCATCAAAAAGCTGGTATTCGATGAGAGAAAATTGACCATGGATGAACTCATGAACGCTCTTGATACAAACTTTGAGGGTGAGAGGGGTGAGGAAATAAGACAATTGTGCCTGGCAGCACCCAAGTTTGGCAATGATATTGATGAGGCAGATTTGATGGTTCGTGACGTAGGCAGGTTTTCCGCAAGTGTAATCATGTCATATAAAAATCCATTTAATATACCCTGCAAAATTTCCCGGGAAGGATTGTCCTGGCATTATTTCGGGGGTTTGGGTGTAGGCGCGCTACCCAATGGGCGTAAATCAAGAGAGCCGTTAAACGATGGCTCAATATCGCCTATGCGAGGAATGGATAAGCTTGGCCCAACTGCTGTCCTCAGGTCAGTGGTAAAGGCGGGTTTTAACGAGTCATACGCTTCATGTCTGAACCAAAAATTTCCAGGGACCGTAATGCAAAGCCCAGAAAGCCGGGAAAAATTGGCTGTGCTCACCGACACATTCTTTAGGAATGGCGGGCAGCATATTCAGTACAACCTAGTAGATACCGCAGAATTACTTGATGCAAAAGCACATCCTGAGAAGCACAGAGACTTGGTGGTTAGAGTTGGAGGCTTCAGCGCCTATTTTGTAATGCTTTCCCCGGAAATTCAGGATGATATAATCTATAGAAGTGAACAGGGTTGTTAGGAGTACCTGGGCAGGAAAAGCGCCTTGGGTTGTTTATCTTGTCACACGGCTTCAAGTGCATATTTTTAGAGAGATAGGTATAAACAAAGATAGCAGAAGTGTAACACTAACTTGAAAGGTGGTACATTATTTCTATCGTTTTATTTTTCCCACCTGAGTAAACAGTTTCAATGTATCTGCCACATCCCAGTGCTCGGCGATTTTCCCATTCTCAATGCGGAAGATGTCAACGACATCGAAATTCAGCTTGTTGCCCGTGGCCGGATTGCCCAACCACTCGCCCTTATGGGTAGCCGTGGTGGTAGAGTACGTCATCACGGTATCACCTTCAGCAATGATTTTCTTTATGGTGTAGCTGAAATCAGGCATGGCTTTAAATATCTGCTCGAAAAACTGTTTAAATCCGGCTTTACCCTGGGGTGTATCTTCGTTGTGCTGGATGTAATCGTCTCTCATTATTTCGTCGAGTTTGCTGAAATCATGTTTCTGAAATACGGTCCTGCATAGCGTCTCGACAAGCTTTTTGTTGTTTGCGGTTGTGGACATCCTGGCATTCCTCCCTCTTGTTTTGCTCCGTGTGTTAAACGAAAGTAAAGTAAACGTAGTAATCCGGTATTAACTCGTGTTTATAAAATCATTTTTTTACGTATTTGGACGCTATGCT